>CAYUBK010000057.1:0-11264 GCA_964442955.1 uncultured Zetaproteobacteria bacterium
GAAGCATCTGGGTGAATATTATGTGCTGATGCTGTTTGCCATGCTGGGCATGATGTTGATGGCTTCGGCCAATAATTTCATTATCATGTATCTGGGTATGGAATTGATGGCGTTGTGCGTCTATGTACTGGTGGGTTATCAGCGCGATGTGTTACGTTCGAGCGAAGCCTCGCTGAAATACTTTATTCTCGGTGCGCTGTCTTCCTGCATGTTGCTGTATGGCATTACGTTTATGTACGGCGTGACCGGAAGCTTTGATTTTAATACTATCGGTACGGCGTTATCTGGGTCGGAAGGTCATGCCAGTGCAGCCGTATTGCTGGGTCTGGTGTTCATTATTGCAGGCATGGCATTTAAAGTGTCGATGGCCCCGTTCCATATGTGGACACCGGATGCTTATGAAGGCGCACCAACCCCGGTGACGGCGTTTATGTCTGTTGCCCCCAAGGTGGCCGGTTTTGTGATTTTCGTGCGCGTGTTGGCTGATGCCATGCCGGCGCTGCAACAAGAATATACCATGATTCTAACCTGGCTTGCCGTGATCACTATGGCGGTTGGTAACCTTGCGGCCATCGCCCAGCGCAATATCAAACGTATGCTGGCCTATTCCACAATCGGCCATGTCGGCTTTGTCATGCTGGGCCTGATAGCTGCCAACACCGATGGATACGCCGGCATTATGGTGTATCTGACTATCTATTTGTTCATGAATATGGGCGTATTCGCCATCGTGATCCTGATGCGCCGTGACGGCATTCAGGGTGAATTGCTCGATGATTTTGCCGGCCTGTCGAAAGTGCGTCCCGGTTACGCGCTGGCCATGGGTTTGTTGCTCTTCTCACTGGCGGGTATTCCGTTCCTTGGTGGTTTTTGGGCTAAATATGTGGTGTTTATTGCTGCGGTCGAAGCTGGACATCTGTATCTGGTTTTGTATGCGCTGTTATTCTCTGCGGTCGGTGCTTTTTATTATATTCGCGTCGTCAAATATATTTACTTTGATGAGGAGCGAGTGGCCTTTAATTTTGATGAGAGTCGTTTGATGCAGGCGACCGTATTGCTGACAACGGTTGCAGTGGTTGTGCTGGGTATATTTCCGGATCCTCTGATGGATTTGTGCAAACAGGCTCTGGCAGGCCTGATATAATCAGCCAATAAAATAGCCGAGCGAAAATGGCGGTTGAAAATTAAAGAACTCGCCGTTATAATGCGCCTCGCACAAGCCGAGGGGATAAAAATTAGCTCAGATAACAAGCTTGTTTTGATCGCCTGAGATGAAGATGTCTCTGCAAAAAGAATCTGCGTTTATGCGCATATTTCAACTACAGGTGATTGTTGGCGTAGTTGGTTTTTTATCGCTGGCAGCTTTTGGTCAGATTGTCTACGCCTTTTCTTTTATATGCGGCGTATTGATGATGGCGGCAAATGGCTGGTGGTTAGCCAGGCGACTCGGCAGACTTGATGGCTTGAGCGTAGAAGCGGGCCAGCGAGCATTATATGCAGGAGCAGCTATCCGGTTTGTGTCGTTGATAGCAGGATTATTGTTATCACATGTGATTGGGCTGCATTTGTTATGGGTTGCCACAGGCATGTTTGTAGCGCAGGCGGCTATATTTATTTCAGCGCTTGTCGGATTCAGGCGTGAGCAAGAATAAGAAAGAGCACAAGGGAGACGGTTTTGGCTGAACAGGGGCACGAAGGCGGCATTGCAGGGCACCTGCATTACTGGACTGTGAAGTTCGATGAGTCCAATCCGTTCATGCAAGTACATCTGGACACCATGCTGGTTACCTTAATTGTGGCAACAGGTATGTTCGTATTCGCACTGTGGTTGAAGGGTAGGCTGGTAGGCAGTGCGCCATCCGGCGCGCAGAACTTCATGGAATCCGTGGTCGGCTTTGTTGAAGATACTGTGAAAGACAATTTCCCTGTTCATAATCCGTTGATTGCGCCATTAGCATTTACAATTTTCGTATTTATCGCCTTGATCAATACGATTGATATCCTGCCGGCGTTCCTGATTGGTAATATTGCACATGTGTTTGGCGTGCCTCACTTTCGCCCGGTTCCGACCAATGATTTGAATCTGCCGGCAGCCATGGCGGTGTCTGTGTTCGCGCTGGTGCTGTATTATGAATTCAAGCTCAAGCCGGTTCATTTCTGCAAAGAACTTGTGATGGAGCCATTCACCAATTTGGTGCCAGGCTTTCTGAAACCGGTTGTGATGCCAATCAACCTGATCCTGAAACTGGTAGAAGAAATCGCCAAGCCACTCAGTCTCTCTTTCCGACTGTTCGGTAATATGTTCGCTGGTGAAGTGATCTTCTTATTGATTGCTTTTCTACTGCTAAGCGGCGGGCCGGTTGGCATGGTTGCAGGTTTCTTCGTGGGTCTGGGATGGACAATATTCCATCTGTTTATCGGCTTGTTACAGGCATTTATTTTCATGATTCTGACTATTGTGTATTTATCCATTGCACATCAGCCAGTAGAACACTAATTATTTATAACGAAAGGAGTATATAAATATGGACGCTACAACTATTATCACAGCTGCATCTGCAATCTCAGTCGGTGTTATTCTAGCTGCCGCAGGCCTCGGTTCTGCTATTGGCTGGGGTCTCATCTGCTCCAAGACTCTGGAAGGTATTTCACGTCAGCCTGAAATGCGCCCGCAGTTGATGTTCAATATGTTCATCTTTGCAGGTCTGATGGAATCATTCCCGTTCATCATCATGGCATTCGCTCTGTGGTTCCTGTTCGCTAACCCATTCCTGGGCTAATTAAGCATCGCAACGAACAGAAAACGAGCTATTGAGGAGGTCGTATGAGTATTGACCTGACATTTATTGGTCAGATTGTAGTTTTCCTGGCGCTGGTGTATCTGATGAAGAAGCACCTGTTCGGCCCTATGTCCGAGCTGATGGCTGCCCGTGCGCAAAAGATTGCTGACGGTTTGGCTGCTGCTGATGCCGGAATGGAAGCCAGAGCGATTGCAGAAGCTGAAATTGCCGAGCAATTGAAAGAAGCGCGTGGCAAGGCTGCTGAAATCCTGGCATCAGCTGAAAAGCGTGCTGCCGAAATTAATGAAGAAGCCGTACAACGAGCGCGTACTGAAGCAGAGGGCATCGTTGATGCTGCACGTGAAGAAGTTCATGCAGAACTGGGTCGGGCTCGTCAAACCTTGCGTGATGAAATTGCCGATATAGCAATGTTGGCTGCCGAGCGGGTGGTTGAAACCGAACTTGATGCGTCGCGGCATAGCAAGTTGATTGAAGGTATCGTCAGCACGGGATTTGGAAACGCATGAGCACGTCGCAGATTTCTCGCCGCTATGCCTGCGCCCTGTTTGAATTGATTCAGGAAGGTGTAAAGATAGAGGATGATCTGGCTAAGCTGGCGGCAGTTGCTGACCATGAGGCGGTGAGTCCAATCCTTACTTCACCCGACTATTCGGCCGAAATGAAGGCTGGTATCCTGACCAAGGCAGCTGGCAGTTCGTTATGTGCCGAGGTGGACCGCCTGGTACGTATATTGGCGGATCGAAACAAGACCTGCTTGCTGCCGGAAATTCATGCGCAGGTAGCATCAATGATTCATGATGCAGCCAGTAAGCTGGATGCCGAGGTGACTGTCGCAACTTCTATTTCCAAGGCAATGCAGGATAAATTATCCAAGGCATTGGCAGCATCCACCGGCAAGAAGATTAGCCTTTCAGTGAACAAAGATGCATCCATTCTGGGTGGCATGGTGGTTCGTATTGGCGACCGTAAAATAGATTATTCGTTGCGTACGAAGCTGGGCGGCTTGCGCCGTGCTTTAGCTTCGTAAGTAACAGACTGAGTATTAGAGGATAATAATAATGAAGCTCGATACCGCAGAAATTAGTTCAATTATCAAAGAGCAGATTAAAGGCTTTGAAGCCAGCGCTGCCGATGCCAATGTGGGCCGAATCATTTCCGTTGGTGACGGTGTGGCGCGTGTGCACGGCTTGTCCGGCGCTATGTCCGGTGAAATGCTGGAATTTGCCGATGGCACCAAGGGTATGGTACTCAACCTGGAAGAAGACAGCGTCGGCGCTGTAATCTTCGGTGAATTTACCGGCTTGTCTGAAGGTGATGAAGTCAAATGCACCGGCAAGATTTTTGAAGTGCCTGTCGGCCCGGAACTCAAAGGCCGCGTGGTCAATTCACTGGGGCAGCCGATTGATGGCAAAGGTGCGATCAATGCTTCTGGCGCAGATGCGGTTGAAAAGATTGCACCGGGCGTGATTGAACGTAAATCAGTCGATCAACCACTGCAAACCGGTATCAAGTCCATCGATTCCATGGTTCCTGTCGGACGCGGTCAGCGTGAGTTGATCATTGGTGACCGTCAGACCGGTAAAACTGCCATTGCGATTGATACCATCATCAATCAGAAAGATACGGGTGTGACTTGTATTTACGTGGCTGTTGGTCAGAAAGCATCAACTGTGGCCAATGTCGTGCGTATCCTTAAAGAGCACGGCGCGCTGGATAACACCATTGTCGTATCCGCGTCCGCGTCCGAATCAGCAGCATTGCAATATATTGCACCGTATGCCGGTTGTACGATGGGCGAGTATTTCCGTGATCGCGGTGAGGATGCGTTGATTGTGTATGATGATCTGACCAAGCAGGCATGGGCCTATCGTCAGGTTTCCCTGATTTTGCGTCGTCCTCCGGGCCGTGAAGCTTATCCTGGCGATGTGTTCTATCTGCATTCCCGTTTGCTGGAGCGTGCCTCCCGCGTTGATGAAACCTATGTAGAGAAATTCACCAATGGCGAAGTGACCGGCAAGACTGGTTCCTTGACTGCACTGCCAATTATCGAAACGCAGGAAGGCGATGTATCTGCATTCGTACCGACCAATGTGATTTCGATTACCGACGGTCAGATTTTCCTCGAGACCAGCCTGTTTAATGCAGGTCAGCGTCCGGCCATTAATGCCGGCCTGTCTGTATCGCGTGTTGGCGGCTCGGCTCAAACCAAAGCCATGAAGAAAGTCGGCGGCGGTTTACGTCTGGATCTGGCTCAGTATCGTGAACTGGCTGCATTTGCTCAGTTTGCATCTGATCTCGATGCAGCGACGCGTGCCCAGATTGAACGCGGAAAACGCGGCATGGAAGTCCTCAAACAGGATGAAAACAGCCCGCAGTCCGTAGCTGAGATGACTGCTGTGCTGTATGCGCTGAACAATGGCGATCTGGATGATATCGAGGCAACTAAAGTAGTCGCCTTCGAAAAAGCCTATCTGGCCAACCTGAATTCAGAACATGCAACATTGATGGAAGGTCTGAACGCTAATCCTGCTCTCAATGAACAGGTTGAAGAGGGTCTGCAAACTGCAATGGCCAACTTCAAATCCACCGGCACGTATTGATCGGTATAGACTGATATACAGGATTAGAAGGAACTAGATATGGCTTCTACCAAGGAAATACGCGGGCAAATCAAGGCCATCCAGAACACTGGTAAAATTACCAAGGCGATGGAGATGGTTGCTGCATCCAAGATGCGCAAAGCTCAGGATCTTGTTGTTGCCGCACGTTCCTATTCTGAGGGCATTCTCCGCGTAGTCGGGCATCTCATGAACGCACATCCGGAATATAAGCACCCGTTTCTGGTGGAGCGTGAAGAGATCAAGAAAGTCGGCGTTATAGTGATTACCTCGGATAAGGGCTTGTGCGGTGGATTGAACACCAATGCTCTGAAAAAAGCGCTTGGCCTGATGAAAGAGCAGGAAGCTGATGTGGAAGTGTTCACCATCGGCCGTCGCGCTGGCTCCTTCATGCGCCGCATTGGCGCGCCTATAAATGGCGTTGTTGAAAATGTTCCCGATACCCCGGAATTGTCCGATATAATCGGCTTGATTACGCTGGCGATGGAACAATATATCAAGGGTGATATTGATGCGGTGCACCTGGTTTATTCTGAATTCGTCAACACGATGACGCAGTCGCCAACCACCATGCGCTTAATGCCGTGTCCGTTGCCAGAAAAGTCGGAAAACACGTATTGGGACTATCTGTACGAGCCGGAAGCCAAGGAAGTGCTCGAGGGCGTGTTGCGCCGTTACGTTGAGTCCCTGGTGTATCATGCACTGTTGGAGAACAAGGCGTGTGAACAATCCGCACGTATGGTGGCAATGAAAGCTGCTACGGATAATGCGAAGGATATTGTTAAAGATCTCAGTATTACCTATAACAAGGCCCGTCAGGCCGCTATTACGCAGGAACTGGCAGAAATTTGCGCCGGTGCAGCTGCGGCTGGCTAAGACAGACCAAGATTGACAGTTAAACAGTTTAGATATTCAGGAGAGGTCAGAAAATGAGTACAGGTAGCATTGTCCAGGTGATCGGTCCGGTAGTAGATATTCGCTTTAGCGGCGGAGCACTGCCAAAAATTTATAATGCGCTTGTGTTGAACGAGCCAAAATTAACACTCGAGGTGCAGCAGCATATTGGCGACAATTGCGTGCGTGCAATTGCTCTCGGCACTACCGATGGTTTGACACGCGGTATGGAAGTTTCTGATACCGGTAGCGCCATCAAGGTGCCCGTGGGTAAGGCGACGCTTGGTCGTATCATGAACGTATTAGGTGAAGGCATCGATTTCGAGGGTGAGGAAGTCAATTCCGAAGAGCGCATGGAAATTCATCGCGCTGCCCCGTCATTTGAAGAGCTGGCTCCGTCATCTGAAATTCTTGAAACCGGCATTAAAGTGATTGATTTGATCGCACCGATTGCCAAGGGCGGTAAAGTTGGCTTGTTCGGCGGTGCCGGCGTTGGAAAGACAGTCAACATGATGGAATTGATCAACAATATTGCCAAGGCGCATGGCGGCTTTTCGGTATTCGCCGGTGTGGGCGAACGTACCCGTGAAGGCAACGATTTCTATTATGAAATGAAAGAATCCAATGTACTGGATAAAGTGGCACTTGTTTACGGTCAGATGAATGAGCCTCCGGGAAATCGTCTGCGTGTAGCATTGACCGGTTTGACCATGGCCGAGTATTTCCGCGATGAAGGCCGCGATGTGTTGATCTTTATCGATAACATCTATCGTTATTCACTGGCTGGTGTGGAAGTATCCGCACTGCTGGGCCGCATGCCATCTGCTGTGGGTTATCAGCCGAATCTGGCTGAAGAAATGGGCCGTTTGCAGGAACGTATTGCATCTACCAAGACCGGCTCGATCACATCCGTTCAGGCCGTCTATGTGCCTGCCGACGATTTGACCGACCCGGCTCCTGCTACCACCTTCGCGCATCTGGACTCTACCATCGTATTGTCCCGTTCAATTGCTGAGCTGGGTATTTATCCAGCTATCGATCCGCTTGATTCATCATCCCGTCAGCTTGATCCGAAAGTGGTCGGCAACGAGCATTATGATGTGGCGCAGGGCGTACAGCAGACCCTGCAGCGTTATAAAGAATTGCAGGATATTATCGCGATTCTGGGTATGGATGAGTTATCCGATGAAGATAAGCAGCTGGTTGCTCGCGCTCGCAAAATGCAGCGCTTCCTGTCTCAGCCCTTCCATGTGGCTGAAGTGTTCACCGGTTCTCCGGGCGTATATGCCAAGAAAGAAGAAACTATCAAGGCGTTCAAAGGTATTCTTGCCGGCGAATATGATCACATGCCTGAGCAGGCCTTCTACATGGTTGGCGGCATTGATGAAGCCGTTGCCAAGGCTGAAAAGATGGCGGCTAAAGGCTAATGGCTGCTACGATGCAAGTATTGGTTGCTACGGTTGAACGCGAAGTCTATCGCGGCGAAGCAGAATTCCTGGTTGCACCGGGAGTGGCCGGCGAGTTGGGCATTATGCCCAAACATACGCCGTTGATCAGTTCGCTTGCTGCTGGCGAATTGCGCATTACCAATGGCGACGAAGTTGACGAAGTATTTGTATCTGGTGGATTCATTGAAGTGCAACCGGATATGATCACCGTGTTGTCTGATTCAGCCGAGCGTGCGGCTGATATTGATGAGGCAGCTGCGATTGAGGCCGAACGCAAGGCCAAAGAAATTTTGGATTCTCGCAATGATGACGTTGATTATGCCAAAGCTGAAGCTGAACTTGCCATGATGACTTCGCGCCTGATGTGGCTGAAAAAGAAAAAACACAAGTAATAATATTCAACAAATGATAAAAAGGGCCGCACTATGCGGCCTTTTTTTATGGTATAATTATTTTTTCTGCTATAATGGCTTGCGTCCAAAGCGCCTTATTCTTGAATTACGAGGGGAAATCATCATGGGAAAACTTCATCATCCTGATTTACAGGTCTGCGTATTAGCTGCCGGCAAAGGCAAGCGCATGCGCTCCAACCTGCCTAAAGTGCTGCACAAAGTGTTGGGCAGGGCGATGATTGATCATATCCTGCATACCGTGGAATCGCTTCGCCCCAAAGGCATTGCCGTGGTGACGGGGCACGCCTCTGAAATGGTGCGCGAACATGTCGGGCAACCGGTCAATCTGGAATGGGTGATTCAGGATAAACAACTGGGCACCGGGCATGCCGTCAAACAGTGTGAGCAGGTCATTCGTGATGTGCGCGACGTACTGATTGTTTGTGGTGATACGCCGCTATTACAGGTTGATACGCTGGTTCGACTGGTTGTGGAACATCGTAAGGCGGATTCTGATGTTACTGTTCTAACGGCTAATCCAGTCAATCCGTTTGGCTATGGACGTATTGTTCGTGATGACAACGGCAATGTATCCAGCATCGTTGAAGAGAAGGATGCGACGGATCAGCAGCGTCAAATCACTGAGGTTAGCAGCGGCATCTATTGCGTACGTTACGAAGTGTTATTCGATCTGTTGCATGCTATCGGTAATCGTAATGTGCAAGGCGAATATTATTTGCCGGACATCGTACCGCTGGCGCTTAATGCGGGCCAATCCGTTGAAGCGGTGATGATGGGCAATGCCGATGAAATGCTGGGTGTGAATGATCGTGTCCATCTGGCTCATGTCGAAGATTTAATGCAAAAACGCATTATTGAAGACTGGCAGCGGCGTGGTGTGACGGTTGAAAAGCCAGATACAGTGCGTATCGAGGCCAGCGTAAAAATTGGTATCGATACGGTGATTCAGGCCGGCTGCTATCTGATTGGCGCCACTCAGGTGGGTGATGAATGTCGCATTGGCCCTAATGCTGTGCTGGTTGATGCGTGGCTGGATGATCGGGTTAATGTGTATGCATTCAGTCATATTCATGGCGCGGCTGTGGGCTCGGACACCCTGATTGGTCCGTACGCGCGTTTGCGGCCGGAAGCGCGCCTGGATGAAGAGGTCCATATCGGCAATTTCGTCGAAGTGAAGAAATCCGTAGTGGGCCGAGGTAGTAAAGTGAATCACCTGTCCTATATTGGCGATGCCAGCATTGGATCGAACTGCAATGTTGGCGCGGGTACCATTACCTGCAACTATGATGGAGCCAATAAATTCCTGACCGAAATCGGCGATGATGTTTTTATCGGTTCCGATACCCAGTTGGTAGCGCCGGTTCGCGTGGGCAATCATGCGACCATAGGTGCGGGCAGCACCATCACGCGCGATGTGGAGCAGGGCGGCTTAACATTATCTGAACGCAATCAGCAAAAGCATGTAGCCAATTGGACAAGGCCGGAAAAGGATAAGCGCTAATGTGTGGAATCGTTGGCGCTATTGGTAGTCGCAATGTCTTGCCTGTGTTGCTGGAAGGCCTGCAGCGACTCGAATATCGCGGCTATGATTCTGCCGGGCTGGCTGTTCGGGATGCTAAGGGTGAATTAAAACGATTCCGTGCATTGGGCAAGGTGAAAGAGCTCAAGCATCTGGTTGAACAATCCGATACGGTCGGAGACCTCGGCATTGCGCATACGCGCTGGGCCACGCATGGCGCACCGGCAGAACGCAATGCACACCCGCATGTGAGCGGCGTTAGGGTGGCTGTGGTGCACAACGGCATCATTGAGAATCATGCAGCACTGCGTGTCCGGCTTGTCGGCCAGGGTTATACGTTTACATCGGAAACCGATACGGAAGTCATTGCTCATTTGCTGGCTGCTAAACTGGAATCAGGCGCTGATTTGCTTACTGCGGTGAATGCAGCCGCTGCTGAACTGGATGGCGCTTATGCACTGGCGGCGGCCAGCCCGGAAGATGCGGACAGGATAGTTGTGACCCGTGCAGGCAGCCCGCTGGTCATCGGTGTTGGCGAGGGTGAGAATTTTATCGCCTCTGATGTGGCCGCATTATTGTCGGAGACCAAGCAGTTTATATTTCTGGAAGAAGGCGATGTGGCAGAGATTCGTCGCGACGGCATTACGATTTTCAATGTCGATGGTGAGCGGGTTGAGCGGGCCATCAAGACTTCGCAACTAACCGGCGGCAGTATTGAAAAGGGCCCGTATGCCCACTATATGCTCAAGGAAATTTTCGAGCAACCGGGAGTGATTTCGGAAACGCTGGAAGGCAGGATACATAACGGACGTTTGCTAGAAGCCAGTTTCGGTCATGAAACCTCGGCATTGCTGGACAAGGCTCGCCATGTACAGATCGTCGCCTGCGGCACCAGCTATCATGCCGGCCTGGTGGCGCGCTACTGGCTGGAAGAGATGGGCATGCCCTGCAGTATCGAGGTGGCGAGTGAATACCGTTACCGCCAGGTAGTTGTGCCGGAAAAATCGTTGCTGATCACCATTTCTCAATCCGGCGAAACGGCCGATACACTGGCAGCACTGCGTGGCAGCCGTGCCCAGGGTTATATTGGCAGCCTCACTGTTTGCAATGTGCCTGAGAGTTCGCTGGTGCGCGAATCGGATGTGTGTTTTATGACCCGCGCTGGCACCGAGATCGGGGTTGCTTCCACCAAGGCGTTTACAACCCAACTGGTTGCTCTGCGCCTGCTGGCGATTGCGCTGGCGCGTCGTGGTGGCCTGAGTGATGAAATGGAAACTGCCATGGTCAATGAGTTGCATGCGCTGCCCCGTCAGGTGGAAGTGGTACTGCAACTGGACGGTGCTATTAAAAAAATGGCCGAGGGCTTTTCTGATAAACATAATGCATTATTTCTTGGGCGCGGCCCGTTTTACCCCGTAGCCATGGAAGGGGCACTCAAGCTTAAGGAAATATCCTATATTCATGCCGAGGCATACCCGGCCGGAGAATTGAAACATGGGCCGCTGGCACTGGTGGATGAAAGTATGCCGGTGGTCTGCGCCTTGCCTGATGATCCGTTGCTGGAGAAGGTG
>CAYUBK010000058.1:0-3051 GCA_964442955.1 uncultured Zetaproteobacteria bacterium
CGCCACCCCTCGCTCATTAGCTTAGAGAAATCCCTTTGTGAGAGGACGGATGCGCAGTCCCGCCAATCCTTTTCAGAGGGTGTCACTGAAATGTTATAACGGAGATCAAAACCATTGGCCTGTTTCTGTGCATCGATATATTCGTCCATCTTTTCGCCAAGTGTTTCGATATCCTCGATCCACTCGTCCTTGATGGTATCGGGCAATGCACCAAAAAGATTGAAACGATCTCGCATCCGCTCAGACAGGCGCTCATAAACCTTCTCATCTACTGTTTGTTCATTGACAAGGTTAAGCATATCCACTTTATCACGCACTTGGCCAATGCGTTTGATGCGACCAATACGCTGCTCCAGCTTGGTTGGATTCCATGGCAGATCAACGTTAATCAACGTGCCAAGGGTTTGCAGGTTCAGCCCTTCACACGCGGCATCCGTAGCCACCATGATGTTGATTTGGTGCTCGGCTACCATCTGCTTCAACGTTTCTCTCTCAATACCGACACATTCACCCTGCTGATACAACTTACTTCGCCCTGCACCGGCATAGAGCCCAACGGCTTCTTCTCTATAACGCCCGGCCAGGGCATCGGCCACCCATTTGGCAGTGTCGTAATATTGACTGAATATAATCACCCCATGTTGCCGCCATTTCTCTTCTTCCAAATAATGAATAATGGCTTTCAATTTGGGATCGCCGCCAACTTGTTCCAGCCGATGGATCAGTCGCTCCAAAAGCGCTCGTTCTTCGCTGCTATCCGCAGTAAGATCAATCTCCCGATCATCTTCCTCCGCATGGATAGTGCGACCTTCCAGCAGTTTCTTCGCCGTGTTGAGGCCTGCCGCGATACTGGAACAGATTCTTTGCTCCATCAGGTTTTTCATGAAACCGCCGCCTTTACCGCGCTTGCCTAGCGCCTTACCGAAGTTTCGCGCCTCGCCATAGGCTTCCCGGAAATGTTCGCTCGTACGCAGTGCCAACCCTTCAAACATGGCGTTATAAGCATGGACATCTCTTGAAAGATCAATATTCGGGTGAATATCCACGCCGATTTTTTTGAGCAGACCTTTATCCTCAAGCGTGGTGCGTTTCCTCAGCACGACATGGCGAACAAATGGATTCTCACGTTGGAAAAAAGCAGAACCCGCAACATCCCGCTGTAATTCATCTTCGAGGTTTTCGCGGGTAGGCGCATCAAGATCAGTAATACTGCTGTTTGTTTGCCATTGCCTATCTTTCATGCCGAGATCCAGGCGAATAGCACTGTAGAGCTTTCTGACACGCTTATCCTGTGTTGAGTTCACCAGCGGCAATGGTGAACGTAACAGCTCCCATGCGTGACTGGCGTTCGTCACATCCCGTTCGCCAGAGAGAAGCGGCAAAACTGCATCAGGTTGATGCCATCTGGAAAAATCATTGCCTAAGACAAAATTACCTTTCCCCTGATGTAGAATCCTGGCCAGATCCCACAAATCTTCCTGCTTTGTTTGAATCGGCGTAGCCGTTCCCAATAACACATGATCAGAGCGACTAGCTATATCAATCATAAACCCAAGCAGTTCATTGGGTGAACCTGCATTATTACCAAAACCCTGTCGGCTTCTCGCTTTATGCGCTTCATCGAGGATCACGAGCGCATAACGCAAGCCCAACAAATGCTGCTTCTCAACTGAGTCACGCATCATCAAGCCGGTAGAAACAATGCCTATGCGTAATGGAGATGTGGCAATTTGATCCCGTCCGGTTGGTGAAATAGCTCTTTCCTCGTGATCCCACCATGCTTTTTTCTGTGTATTCCACCGCGCACAAGGGATGCCCAGTTTATCAATCATCTCGGTCTGCCATTGTTCACAGAGTGTCGCAGGCGCGAAAATAACAACCGGCTTACGCCTTCTTTGTTCTTTTTCGTTTAACAAACACAGTGTTAGCGCCGCCGTACCCAGAGAAAGTGTTTTACCCAATCCAACTTCATCCGCTAACAACAATCGGACGATGCCATGATTACGATAATGGCGGATACATTCAGTCACAAAACCCTGCTGCCAGGGCTGTAAACGCATCCCCTGCCGATACATCGGTGATTCAATCAGCGCTGCCGGAGCAATATCATCATCCTGATCAATATCTTCAACCATGATCTCATGGCGATGACCACGCCGCTTGACCTCTCGAATGACTGCATCCGGTAAAGGCCGGGCGGCATTCCACAAAAAATTAAATTCCTCTTCGATCCAGGCGATCCCCTCCTTGGAGTCATCTTCCCACAAAATTTCGTAGTGGCGTTGCCAACCACTGCTGGTCTCATTCATCGAGCCGATAAAGCCCAGCTTACGACCATCGGCCAGTTCGATTACTCCTGCTTTTCCATGCAGAAACCCGCAGATTGAATCAGGCGCAACGCGAATGACCTGCCCTCGTTTGGCAAGAAACACATCCAATCGGCGATAACGGGGACGATTCAGCAAGGCTTCCGCTTCAATCGCATTTTCATTCCAGCGCCCGATCATTTTTGATTCTCTTAGTTGCGCGACCTTCAAATCATCCGGGTTAATATCCACATTGCAGACAATTTTCACTTCAGGAATATCATCAATCCATTCATGCGCGACTTCAAACAATGAACTGGTAAAATACCCTGCAATGCGTTTATAGCTGCGTGCTCCTTTCAGGTGTTCCAGCAAAAAGGTTCTATCCAACTGGTGAGTGCGCGACGAGAAACGTCTGATCGTCATGGGCTATCACCGCCTGTCGCCCGATATGTCTGATCATCACGCCTGGGGGTTTCCGGATAACGTAATTGCAGCAGCCCCTCTGAAACCATCGGATTGATATACCTATTTCGCAGATCCTCCGCATTCCGCATGAGCAGTTGCGCAATTTGCACCTTTGATAACCAACGACCATCACACAACTCCAGTATAATGCTTCTCATCTGCTGCTTTGGAATGCGCTTCTTCACTCTGGCTTGATGAGCAACCTCCTCAAGTTGATTGATCTTACCTAGGAAGCTATCGCCTTTACCTAGGAAGCTATCGCCTTTACCTAGGAAGC
>CAYUBK010000058.1:3151-11260 GCA_964442955.1 uncultured Zetaproteobacteria bacterium
TTACCTAGGAAGCTATCGCCTTTACCTAGGAAGCTATCGCCTTTACCTAGGAAGCTGTCGTCCTCAGTGTCTGCACAAGCTTCGGTTTTCACATCAGGCAGGTGATACCAACTCCATCGGGCATGGCCTTCCTTGATTAGCGACCCTCTGGCAACCAGTCGCTGAAACAGACTCGTAATATCCGAGGCGTGTTTTCCGGAAATCTGACGCAAGCGCTGATTATCCACTCTATTTTCAACATCGGCAGTGACCAGCGCCTGAACCTCAAGGTTGGACAAGCGATCAAAAGCAGCGCCAAATTGCATCTTCAGGCGCTGCAAGGATTCATCAGGTATCAGACTCACCATCGGCAGCATCCACGCCACTCGATCCGGCTGCATCTGCTCGTTCACCCTGGGCATACGCCAGTGTTGCGATTCCCAACCACGGCGAATCTTATCGATACCGGAACCGGCCTTCTCCGCCGCCCCCAACATGGTAAACATGGTTTGCAATGTTTTGTTGCGGCATTCGCTGACGCTACCCTGTAGCAATTGATCCATGGAGACCAACAGTGTTCCAGGGTTGGAAAACTCAAAATGGTCTGCGTGTTTTTCAACAACGACACCACCCATGCCCTGATAATCGGCATGGATCAGGGCATTGACCAGCGCCTCACGGATTGCCTCGTGGACAATGGTCTCCCCTTTGCGAAACAGGTCGGCATTCAGATGGAACGGGATTTTCAGTCCTGCCGATAATTTTTGTATCACTTGCAGATAAAACTGAAATAGATTGCCCGCCCATGTGCCATCGATCATCAAACGATCTGTCCAGCGGACATCTGGATCATCCGACAGTTTCTCACGATAATCGACATGATACTGAGGCAAAGCCTCACGCAGCGACTCATCTCTGCCAAACATCAACAGCCCGGCAACTGTAATTCCCTCCAACCCCGAACTGCGATCCCTTCGCCACCCGCCCAGCTTGGCAAGAAATCGCTGATCATTTTCACCAAGCCATGGATGCGTCGGCTTAAATGAAGCGAAGCGATTGCGATACTGGTGGAGGCTGGGCAGATCAAGATCATCCAGCGTATAGTGTTCCAGAATATGGCTATCCGCCGAATCTTCTGCGCGATCTGACAGCATCCGTCCCACTTCCTGCTCGGTGCAGTGATAATCGCCATCATAGTTGCGCCGGTAGGTGCCGGTTAGGGGATTTTGGCCAATAAAAACAGGCCGCTGGTAACGATCCGCACGGGGAACACGAACAGCCAGAAGGGTGGCATCGCTTTGTTCCACAATGGCGACATCCGCATCGGTCAACAGATTCAGATTGACTTTGCCACGGTTATTCAGGGTATTCCAGAAGTCAGCTTTTAACCGGGCAACACCGTGAACACCACTGATACGACCATCATCCTCCACCCCCAGCAGAATCACGCCACCATAGGCATTAGCCAGGGCGCTATAGCTTTCCCATAAGCTCTTTGGCAGACCACCTTTGGCAGACTTGAATTCCAGATCATCGCTCTCCGCCCAATCGAGGCGCAGCAGGATGTCCTGCGGATCAAATGCTTCCGTTCTCATTGTCCCAACGCTCGCAGGTTGCTCAATCGGTTGGCCAGTATCTCTGCAACATTGCGAACCCGCTCATCCGGTGATTTATGTTGAATAAATTGAAGCTGATCAATCAGAAGCGGCCTGACTTCCATAAAGTCCGGCAATTCTGCCTGCAATTGGCTGACAACCACCTGTGGCTCAACCTCTGCGAGCAGTTGTTGCAGGCCGATCATCACCCGGCCAAGCCAGGTTGCGCCCAATTCATTGCTATCGGTCAGATCACGAGAATCAAATGCCTGCACACCTTTAAGTTGCGCCTTGTTGGCGGTCATACTACCCATGACTTTGGTGTAGTCTTCAACCCGAAATGCCTTGGCAAAGTTCTGGTAGTTATCGAGTTTGGAAGCTCCGCTGGTTTCCATATCCATCATGCGTAGATAAAAACGCTGGATTCCACTGATACGCTGCCATGTATCGGCAGAAAGGCCATCCGGCACCAGCAGACTATTCGCCGCCTCGGCAGCCTGTTGAACGATCTCATCCACCACTGTCACTTCACCTTTTTGACGCGGACGCAAAGCGAAAGTAGTAACATCCTCGCCGCCGATAGAGGTATAAGCAGTCAACACTTTCAGGGCCGCCGCATAACCTGCCATTTGCAGGTCGGAATCATTGAATACCGGCTCGCCCAGCTTGCCCTCGATCGTATCATTGAGATGCATCATCTGCTCAATCTGCGCTTTCACCTCATTGCGGACAGAGGGAAGGATTCGTTGCTTGAATCCGGATTTTTCACCAGCAGCCCGCTTGCGCAGCATCAGGATTACCGTGCCTTGAACATATCCGCCTTTTTTGAGTTCCGATGTGGTTTCCGTAGCAATATACCAGGCGGCAACCACTTGTAGCCCCGCCGCCCAGAAAATGCCCACCATATCTGACCACACATTCGTATCCTGATGGGTGAACATCACACACTGCATGCCGTTGTCCGGCATGTGCTTTGTCATGGCGGTATAGGCATCAATCATTCCACGACGGAAATCATCTCCAGATCCTTTAATAGCCAAGGCGCGGCGAGAATCCCAAGTCCATTGATCGAAAGGGGCAGGAGGGCTCTTGCGTAGCCAGGCGATAAAGTATTCGGTAATTTCATGGTAATGAACGGCATCGGCGTAAGGGGGGTCAGTTATCCATACATCACAGGTTTGTTGCGCTTCACTTGCGGTAATGCAGCTAGTCTGACTTTTGGAGCGAATCTCGTCGCAAGATTTTCCAGTCGCCATCCTTGCGTTGAGGTCTGCAATATATGCCCTACATCCATAATTTATAAATGTATTCAAGGCTTGACTATAAAAAGTTGCTGCTGTCTTCTCCCAATCGGTAATCCAATGACAGATTCTAGAGTTCCAATCCAGAGCCTTTGCTCTTACCAGATACAACTCTGGAGAGGAAAGAAGCTTCCCGTAAAAAGAATGTAACAACAATTGCCGTGCATTAAACAAATGATGCCAATACGTCCAGCCACGTTCACGACCAAGACGGGTTGTTTCTGCACCTGGCTCAATCGCCATATCCGGCACTAGGCCATCGGCCTGCCACTGTGCCAAATTATCTTCCACCATCGCCTCGACTTGTCGCTCCCGTTGCATATCCTCTTCGGTCACCGAAGCAAAAAAGGTCTTCTTTCGGTTCTGATCAAGCGATTCTTTGGTAATCCACTGAATCGCATACAACCGTTCCTGAAAGATGTCAGTGGCAGCAGGCTTAAAATCCAATTTCTGCCAGCGGCGTAGCCTGTTTTTATTGTTGCCCTCCGCATCTCGATAATCATGACGGAGAGTTTTGATGGGAGTTCGGTAGGTTGTGCCATCCAACTCATAAACCAGAGTTCCTTTCTGCACCGTCCCTTGAGCCGCGACCTGCATTTCTTCGCTGGAAACGCTGGTAATCACCTCAATATCAAAACGCTTGTTATCGTGGTCGGGTATCAGTTTTGCTACCACATTGCGGGTCTTGGAGATCACCCAACTCGGAGCCATGGGTATCAGCCATCCGGTCTCCGGGCAGCGGGTTTCCAGACAGTAAATATATGCTTTGGCTCGGTTGCCATGCTTATCATGCTCTATCCCCAAATCGGTGATTTTTTTATCCACAGCCTTAGCCACTTCGCGCTGAGCCTGTTCGATCGCGCCTCTGCGTTCTGGCGAGGCGCCAACAATGTTCAGCGCCCCCCAAGTGAGCATGCAGGCAATGGGATTAAGATCGGAAGCAAAGACATCACAGCCCAGCCGCGCTGCCTCGAACGGGATAGAACCGCCACCGCAGAAAGTATCACCCACCTTCGGACGATGGCCGTAGCGCAGAATGCCGAGTTGTTCGGTGAGTTCCTGATGGGAATGAGCCTTGATGCCCAAGTGAGCATAGTGCTGATTGACGGATTCCCAGACCGGCTGATACAGCCACTCCTGATCCAACTCTTCCGGGCGCTTGCACAGTGCCGCCTTTGACTCGTAGCTGGCAAAGGTATTCATGGCCTTATGATAGATGGCAAGCTTATCTTCTTCTCTGACATCCCGCCGCCAGCGAAGGACAATCCCCTTTTCAGCGCAGTCGAGCGGAAATGCCCATGTTGCGATTTCTTCGGCCATGGAGTCGTCATGTTTGATATTGTGGCTGAAGTAGTCCCACGGGTTATTCAACTCGATACGGGTGGCAATCTCTCCGGGTTTCAATATATTCTGAATCAGAGCGCGGCGCGCCAAGCCCTTGTCATCAAAAGCCATCAGCTTCTCAAAGATTTCCAGATCCTTTTCTGCATCATCGGTTTGCGGCAGCAGGCTGCCCAGTACGATGGCTCGCACCAGAATCAAGGGCTTTCGGCCTTTCCAATAGGATCCTAATCCCGTAAGTGTTTGTCCCAGATTTGCTTTACGCTCTCTCTGTGCCTCAAACGAAACCTTCTGAGCAGGAAATACTGACTCAATAAGAGCAGGGGCATCCTGCAACGCCAATGGAATTAAGTCGGGCATTTATTGTTCCTCATTAAACAAATCCAACAGCGGCAATTCACTTTGATTGCTTTGCCGTTTCACCGCATGCGGTTTGAGCATCTCGTTCTGAGCCACATCACCCAGCGCATGGCGCAGTGCCAGCCGCCATCCTTTGTTACCGTCAGCCATGCCGCCTGTACTCAATGCAGCCATGCCAAACAACCACCAGCGCTCTTCAGGGCGCAAGGCGAGCCAGTTACGAACCGCTACCGGAATTTTCTCCATCGCCATTTTCTCAACAGCCCACGCCAACACGCATAGCTCTTTCCCCAACAGGCGATCCACTGGATTCTCACCAACTTTCCAGTTGGTTGTTTGTAAATTGTGTTCTTTCAGGCGGATATTAAATGCACGCTGAACTTCACTGCGGATTGCAGTCCACCGACTGCGTTCGAGCAATACCCGGTCAATCACCGCAAAATCATCACTGTGCGCTTGTAGCCCCAAAAATTCAGAAATTTGTACTTTGCCGCTATTGGCCTTGGGAATGATGACCTTAAAATGGTGTGGATCACTGGTGGCCGGAACGCCAAACCCCAATGTCGGGTGCGCATATTTAGCTTTCCCCGATGGCTTTGTGGATTTGCCGTTTTCCGCTTTTCCGGATGACGATATTTTCATCGCTTGATTTGAGCGCAAAGCGCTTAATCTCCCTGAATAATATCACCCGGCTTTAATGCTATTCCGGTGATTTTAACAAATTCCTTGGCTGCAAAGCCATTTTCAAATTGGATGCCATCTCGAATAGCGACCGTGATCGGCGCCTGAGACTCATGCAATAAATCGCGCAAACTGGTCACCGTTCCTTCAATGATGTCAGCAGTGATTTCACGTTCCTGAAAACGCACGGTGACAGTGTTTTCACCCTCTCCAATCTCGATACTGACACCTTTGAAGTGGGTATTAGCCTGATTTTTAAATCGGTTGATCACAGCGAAAACACGATCTGTTGAATCCAATAAAACCCGCTTGTCGCTATTGTACCGGGCAGGCTTGGTGTCATCCACGGGCGCTGTTTTATCCCCGCCATCCGGAATCTGAAACTTTGCAGTTTTAGTTGCTTCTCCTGCCCTGGCATAGATCAGCAGCAGAGCCGCTTCCGAGCCAATCTCAAAAGGCTTTGCATAGAGCGTTCCATCTTTTGGATTGCTCCCGTCCAGTGAATAAAACATCTCCGCGTTTGGCGTGCATTGAAGGGTAATCCTTCTTTTATCAATCACCGGATCCACCTGATGACGAATCTTCAGATCTGCCAGCCAACGGGTTGGTTCGCCACTCTCATATTGACCCGTAGAATCTTTGGCCCAGAAATAGAGGGTTCCTTCTTTGGTATGAAAGTTTTCCAAATCGTCCACGATTGGATCACTCTCTTTCACTTCCGGTATGGATGCGTAGCGAATGATCGGGCTCTCCCCGGCATGTCGCGGCGTCAGGTTAAGCGTGGACTCGCCCGTCTCTGCATTGGTTTTCTGGAGTGAAACATTGACTCTGGCCTTCTCTTTCGGGAATGGCCCTTTTTCAATATAACCATCTTCACCCAAGCGCCAATGCGCCTGTCTTAACGCCTCGTTTTTGAGCGTATCCATACCACTACTGCCCGGCATCCAGGGCCAGCCGGGGTTGGTCTTGGCGCGTGTAACCACATCTCGCCACGGAATCCGGCGATTATCCCGACCTGATGGCCAAAGCTCTTCTTCCGCCATAGCCCAATAAGTGAGAAACTGGTCTTTTAAATCCAGCACCAGTTTGTAATTGGCTCTGGGGTCGGCAAGCAGGTTTTCTATCTGGGTTTCAGCCGAATGCTCACCGCTTCCCATTTTTAAGCCGTTATCGATGGTGGCAGCAAGCAGCTTTTCACTACCATCAGATTCATCAATGCCGGGGAAATAGAGACGGTTGTATGCACCGGAAAGGGCTTTATTGAAGCGACCTTCAGCCTCTTCCATACGATCACGCGCTTCTTCATAAAGCGTATCGCCGGATTTAAGGCGTCTCGCAATTTGTTCAATGGCATAGAGTTCGCGCAGTCGATCTTCTACGGCATCAGCCAAATGACTATCCTGTCCGGTGAGCACCAACAGATTATTTTTCTCTTGCTGGAAATCAAAGAAATGACTGAGCTCACTGGGAGGCACCCTGCCATCCGGGCGAATAACAATCAGCAGACGAGCGCCGCCAAGGTTAATATCATCCAATCGGGGTAATACCTGCAACTCTTGATATGCTTTTCTGCTATCGGGTCTTAATATCCCTTTGAGGCGATTGATCAACGCCTGATCAATTTTAGGTTGTGGCGCCTCTTTTGCATTGCGTGCAATCTGGCGAGAAAGGTTTTCTGTCGCCTTAACAAAAAACCGCTGATCTTCACGATGCAGATACCATGCCTGTTCGTGCAATTTCTGGAGTGCTTCCAGAAACTCATCGGGCTTTCGATTGGGCGCGGCGAGAAACTCGATGATCTCGCCCTGCGACAGACCTATTCTACCTCCCACTGCACGCGAAAGTGAGGACGCCAGCAACAGCGTGTTGACCTGGGTGGCGGCATCGCTATTGAGGTCATCATCAACGGTTTCAGCGATAGCGTTGCCATGATCGGCAATATCACGGGTGATTGCAGGGCCGAGGGTTGGCGCAATGCGTTCAATTTCATCTTTCACCTGATCATCATTCAGATCAAGATGTTGGGTGCCTATCAGAAACACATCATCAATTTTCCGCTGATCAACGCTTTTTAACAGCCGTGCAGTAAACTGCATCAGGCCTCGCGTTTGACGAAATCCTTCATTCTCCTTGAACAATGCGACCAGGTGCTTGAATGATGGATGGAATGGATAGGTTTCCCGCACCTGTTCGGTAATTTGTTCGATGCTGGTTGCGGTAATATAACCGCCATCTTCGGCCTTCTTGATCTGCTGAGCATACTCTTCCGCCACATCAGAAATAACGCTCTCATCCGGCATTTCTTCAATCAATCGTTTTTTTAGAATGTCATAGATTTCATTCCCATCAAGTCGCACTGGCGTAATCATGACCGCCTGACGACGGGTTTCCTGTTGCAGATTTGAGATCGTCTCAGCCAGTATGTTTGTCTGTTTTTTGAAACTTCCAGACAGGTTGGCGATAACAATACAGCAGTTGGGCAACTCCAACGCAGCACTCATCAGTGTGCCAAGACTGTAGGTCACCATGTTTGCCAAGGTGCCATCACCAAAAACGCGGGTACTGGCATTATCAAGGTATGGAGGAAGCTCATCCAGCATAATCAGCGTGGGTTGATGACCAATGATTTTTTTCCAAGCCTTCTGATCGACCGATTTTGGACCATCTGCCCAATAAGGCTTGATTGCCTCTGCCTCGCCAAGTTGCGTTGCGATATCACCCCATATAAAATTGTTCGGGTCATTTCTTCCATTGAAGGCGGCGATGCGCGTATGGCTAAAATCAATACGCTCAACCAACTCCGGCGGTAAGACTTCACAATGCAAATGTGGATGACGAGCAAGAAGCCCTAG
>CAYUBK010000059.1:0-11100 GCA_964442955.1 uncultured Zetaproteobacteria bacterium
ATCTCGAACCACAACCATATCTTCAAGCCGAACGCCTCCGAGTCCCGCATAATAAAGGCCCGGCTCAACCGTGACGACCTGACCGGCCTGTAACATATCTTTCATGGTGGAAATGCGTGGCGCTTCGTGGATTTCCAAGCCGACACCGTGACCGGTACCATGGAAAAAACCGCTCTGTTTGCCTCGAATAACTTTTGTCGGAAATCCCTGCTTGTCAAAGTGATTGCTGATGGACTGGTGAATGAGCGCGCCATCTACGCCAGCGGCAACCATGGATAGTCCTATATCCTGTCCTTCACGCACGGTACGATAGAGTTTTTTGATTTCGGGGCTGGCCTTGCCCTTGACGAATGTACGGGTCATATCGCCCCAATAGCCGGTCGCCAGCACACGCGGAAAAATATCAATAATAATGGTTTGATGGGCGCGAATAAAACCGCTGCCGATATTGTGCGGATCAGCACCTTCCCGTCCGCAGGCGACAATTGTATGCGCGGGCATGGCTCCTTTGCCGATCAGGAATGTTTCAATGATGCGCCGAACATCGGCGGATTTTACCTTTTTGCCGCTTTCATGGTCACGTAACACACCGTCATTACCGATACTGCATGCGGCCAGATAATGCTCGGCCTGTTGCATGGCTTTGCGCGTCAGTTGCTCCGCCTGACCCAGACAGCGTATTTCATAATCTGATTTAATAACTCTGGTCGGGAAAAATGCGCCTTCAACAGGCGTGATAGAAAACCCCCATGCACGTAATTGTTCGGCGTATCCGAGCGGGAATTGGGCTGGGACCTGAATGTCGGTGACATGTTTGGCTTGCAAGAATGCAGCTGCAATGGCTGCCAGGCCGCTGCGTGATTGTTGGGTTGCCTGTTCTCTCCAGTTAGAATCGAGATGCACTTCATCCAGCCGTGACTGTTTACGGGCGCGATCCACCTCCAGTGGTGATAACAGGCCGTGCCAGCGCCCATCCATTTCAATGGCAATAAATGCATCGGGCACAAACATACCGGTGGCATAGAGCATGTCGGCATCGTGTTCTGAATCTGCAATGATTAATCTGGCGCTGGAGATTGAGGTCATGTGTCGTATTCTTTCAGAACTTCGTCCCGTGCGTTATCACTTTCGTGTTCCCGATCCATCATGTCACGAATGCTCATGCTCTCAAGCAGGCCGGAACGTTCCCGGCCCAGGCGGAAATAGATGCCGGCCAGTTGTCGGCCAAACGATGTTTCCTGCCAGATATCAGGCACTTCCATCGGCGTATCATTGAGCCGGCGAAAAATTTCAAATAAATTCATTTGTTCGGCGTCAAAGCCGGGTAGCCAGCCTGAATCATCATTGCCGGTGCCGGTGTGACGTAACAATTCGATGGTGCAGAGTTGATCCAGCCATTCTTGAAGGATGTTGTTGGGCAGATCAGTCTCTTCAATCAAATCAGACATTTTCAAGGTATTGCCCGCATGCAGAGCCTGGGCTGCCCGTAAGAGAATCAGGTGTGAATAAAATTGTCGGATACCCGGTTTCTGAAAACTGCTGTTTTGCTGGTGCGATTGTTCCGGGTGTTGCAGACAGAATGCGATTTCGGATCCCAGCAACACAATGACCCAGATTAAATAAATCCAGATAAGAAAGATCGGCAGGGTAGAGAGTGCGCCGTATAGACGCTCGTAATTGGCCACTTCAGTGACATAAAAGGCAAAACCGAATTTGGCCCATTCAAACAGCGCACCGGCGACCAACCCGCCGATTGCCGCATAACGGAATGGGACGGGTGTGTTGGGTAGTACGGAATACATGGTGGCCATGGCCAGTGATGACATGATCCAGGGCACCAGAAAGGGCGCTTCGCTAAGGTAGGATGCGCCTTGGGCCACATCCCTGACTACGGGTAAGGCGGTGAAATACGAGGTGATGGTAATGGAAGCACCAATCAGAATCGGAGCGAGTGTCAGGGTGGCCCAGAATGTGATGAATTTGGAGAGCCATGCGCGTGCGCGAGTGATACGCCAGATATCATTGAAGGCTTCCTCAACCGTATTAAGCAGGGCAGTCGCAGTGAATAGCAGGCCGATGACTCCGAATACAGAGATGGCCGTGGTTTTATCAGTGACCGAACCGAGATAGTCCTGTACCACCTTTTGGCTGGTCGGTAATAAATAATTCAGCAACGAATCACTGACGCTGCCCGCCATGGCGTCAAAGGCCTGAAAACTGGTAAAGACCGAAAAGCCGAGCGCTACCATGGGCACAATCGCCAACAATGAGGCATAGGCCAGCGCTGAAGCGCGTTGAATACATTGATCCAAAATAAAGCGCCTGATGACACGAATAGAAAAACGCAACAGATGCGTGGTATGTCGAAACAGTGCGGGCAGGCTGGCAATATCTGCCACATCCATTTCCAGCATTTTTTTGATTTGCTGTTTGAGTGAAGGTTGTTTGCTCATCAAGAGCTATCTTAAACAGCGATAAGCGGATGGCAACCGGTAATGCAGGAAGGCAAAGTCCTAAGCGAAAGAGGCGGGCGTTGAGTCACGATTGTTTTTATAGAGGCCTAACGCGAAAGAGGCGGACATTGAGCATGATTGATTTCATAAAGGCGAAAGGCCTAACGCGAAAGAGGGAGTGACATTGAGTCACGCCCTCTTTCTTGTTGGTACCGAAGGCCGGAGTCGAACCGGCACGGCCGTGAAGCCACTGGATTTTGAATCCAGCGTGTCTACCAGTTCCACCACTTCGGCATCTTCTTGTGAAGGCTTATGAAAGACGGCGCGAAGCATTGTCATCTGGATTCGGGCTGTCAAGTTATTAGAGAAAAACTATTAGAGGGTACCTTTCAGTTCAATTCCCGTTGGGAACAGTGATAACGCTTAAAAACAGACCCAGCTCCCGAATAGCATTGTTGAAACCATCATACTCCACTGGTTTGGTGACATATATATTGCAGCCCAGTTCATAACAGCGTTTGACTTCTCTGGCATCATCCGTGGTGGTCAGAATGATGACAGGGATGCGTTTGGTCTCGGTATCATCTTTCAGTTGCTTAAGCACATGGTAGCCATCCATCACAGGCATATTCAAATCAAGCAGCAGCAGAACATTGGTCTTGTGCGGCTGGTTTTCAAATTCACCCTTACCCAGAATATAATCCAGTGCCTCTTTGCCGTTCGGACACCATTGGATTGCATTGCTGATACCAGCTCTGCGCAGGTTTTTCTGCACTAATCTGGCATGTCCCTCATCATCCTCGGCCAGAATAATCGCTACGCTTTTACCACCGCTTTGTAAGCTCATGATTAACTCTCCTGAAAACATTAGACTATAACTCCTTGATTTTGCAAAGGAAGAAAGACGGAAAAAATCGTACCATAGTCCGGCGCAGGCTCAAAGCCAATACTGCCGCCCTGAGCGCGAACCAGTGTTTGCACATAGGGCAGGCCCATGCCTTCGCCTTCCACATCCTGATGTACGCCGCGCCTGAAAATTTGAAATACCTTCTCTTCTTCCTGCGGCAGGATGCCGTGTCCATTGTCGCGTACCGAAATGGTAATACCCGAATCAGATGAAACGGAATAAATCTCTATCCTGCCGGGGCGATCCGGATCCAGATATTTGATGGCATTGCCAATCAGATTGCCCATGATTTGATCGATCACCATGCGATCATTTTCAATGACCGGCAAATCCCTGATCGTTGTTTTCGTCTGCGATTGTTCGACCTGATAGGAGAGAGAAGCCAGGGTGTTATCGCACAAGGCATGCAGATCGATAGCTTCAATTTTTAGTTCACGCCTTCCCAGCCGGGACAGGGTCAAAATAGCGGACAGCATATGATCCATTTTCTCCACTGATGTACTGATGAACTGCATGGATTCGGGAATATCCTCTTCGAACAGTCGCTGCATATCCTGCCGGTCACGTTCTTGCAAGTGTGATTGAAGCGGTTCAATTTTCTTTGAAATTTCATTGAGCGCATAATCCAGTTCCCCGGTGAATCCTCTGATATTGACCAGCGGTGAACGCAGATCATGCGAAACAATATAGGCGAAACTTTTAATCTCCTCATTGGCAGCTGTCAGCGTAGCTGTGCGCTCCTGAACCCGTTGCTCCAGTTGATCACCGTAGACTTTGAGTTTCTTGTTCTTCTCTTTGATCTGGCTGTGATAATTTTTGATGTTATCCGCCATCCTGTTAAATGCCGCCGCCAACTGGCCGATTTCATCATGGGTATCCAGTGTGCTGCGGACATCAAATTGCCCTTTTGCATAGCGCGTGGTGATGACCTTGAGTGCTTCGATGGGGGTGGTGATGCTGCGGGAAAATACAGCCGCTGCCATGATCGTGAATGCCAGAATCAGCACGACGATAATCATGACATTCTGCTGTAATGCTGCCACAGGCTGTAGTAATTCATCCCGATCTATTTTGACAACCACGCCCAATTCCACTTCAGGCACATAGCCCCAGGCTGCTTCGACAGCGATGCCGCGATAATCAATCGATGAAGCATTTCCTACCTGCCCTTGCAGGGCGTGCTGCAACGGTCTGGCGCGTTCAGAACCCAGCACTATGGATTGATTCATGGCTGCTGCCGGAGCATGTCTGAGTGGTGCGACCAGCAGTGCTGTTGTTTTGTTCTTGAGGATGCCCGCCACCACCTCGCCAGTTCGCCCCAGTCCGGTAATGGATGTGATCACCTTATTCAGAGCGGAAAGGTTTAATTGTATGGCAACAAACCCTGTCACTTTACCGTGGTCAAATACGGGCGTAAGCAGGAATTTTGCTGCTTTCGCCGAAGGGGCATAGTAGGAGATAGCTGAGACTTGCGCTTGCAGCATAACGGATGCATGGCTGAATATATTAGCCAGTTGCGTATCGCGATATTTACCGCTTATGAGATTGGTGCCCAGATCACTTTCTCCGGCCAGCGAATAAAAAATATCTCCATTAGGTGAAATCAGAAACATATCGTAATACCCTGCTTTCTGGCGATAGTAGGATAAATAACTGCCGAGTAGTTTGTCGGCTTTCAGATAGGATGATGATGTGGTGCCGTTGTCAAAACCGGCATGTTTATATTCGGAGACTGCCCGCTTGATAATCGGCTGAGCGGCCAGAGAATCTAGTTTATATAGTTGTTGCTCAAGATGCATGCGGATTTCACGAATTCTGTTCTCGCGAATGGTGATCAGCTGATTGACAGCTTCGGCCATAATGGTTTGTTTGTATTGCACCGTGACGACAAAATAAATGGATAAACCCGATAGCAGTACAGCGATGCTAATCAGCAGAGGTAACTTGAGTTGCAGTGGCAGGCGGTGAAATCGTCCGACGATAGTCATGGCGCGTGCCGGTTGATTGGCGCAACCCATGCATGGCCCCAGCTGTCAAATAACTTTTGTAACATGATTCGGGCATCGGATGGCAAAATGTGAAACGGATACGGCTCCGGATGAATCGCATGCTCTGATGACCAGACGACATCAAAGCTCAGTTGTGCATTGACTTGCCCGATACGCATGGGTCGCCATGTATGGTGACTATCGAGGTCAATGGCAACGATGCCTTCGGGTGCATCAATTGTCTGGACTTCAAGTGCTTCTAATACGGCAGCAATATCGGTGGCTGCATTGGCATGCACAGTTTGCGCCCACAGGTGCACACCGAAATAGGCGGCCTCCATGGGGTCACTGATGGCGGTGTGCTGGCCGAATATTTTTTTGAAAGCCTGAACAAATTGACGATTTTGGGGTGATTTTATAGACTGAAAATAACTCCATGCCGCATAGTGACCGACCATATTACTGCTATCCGGCAAAGCGGCGAGTTCGCTCTCTCCCAGGCTAAAAGACATCACGGGCATTTTTGCGGCTGTCATGCCTGCTTTGGCTAAAGCGCGGAAAAAGCTTATATTACTATCGCCATTGATGGTGTTGATTATCACATCGGGCTGGCTGGCCTTGATATCAGCAATGATGTTATCGACTTTGCCTGACCCCAGCGGCAGGTATGATTCACCCACAAGTTCAAGCCCAAGCAGGGAGGCCTGTTTTTTAATAAGCCAGTTGGCTATATGCGGATACACATAATCCGAACCAATCAGGTACAGGCGCTTGCCCAGATGTTGTGTAGCCCAGGAGATGGCCGGTATAATCTGCTGATTCGGTGTGGAGCCTGTATAGATAATATTGGGGGATTGCTCCAGCCCTTCATATTGCACCGGATAAAACAGCAGGCTGCGATATTTTTCGAAGATCGGTTTGACGGTCTTGCGGCAGGCTGAGGTCCAGCAACCGAATACCACGGCCACTTTTTCTTTAGTGATCAGTCGCTCAGCTTCAGTGGCGAACGTGGAAGGATTCGACTTGCCATCGGCAATCACCGGAACAAGTTTTCTGCCCAACAAGCCACCGCTGGCATTAATCTCCTCAATGGCCAGCAGGGTGGCATCAACGACCGGCTTTTCGGATATGGCCATGGTGCCGGTTAACGAATGCAAAATGCCTATTTTAATGGGTTCATTGTCAGTTTTCTGGCAACCACCGAGCAAAGCGCCAAAGAATACACCCAGAGTGATCAGGACTCCGAGCCATAGCGTTTGCGAAAGGTGCGATTTCATGACATTCCATAACTCCGGCGTGTGCGTGATGATGTGATAGTAGCAATGATGATACCAATATGAAACAGGCATAGATTATGTTATATTGAATGCTATTATGGAAATCTCGCCTACCCCAACTGAACAGGCTATTCGTATTCTTTATATTGAGGATGATGCGGGCCTGGCAAGGCTTGCCCAGCGGCGGCTTGAACGCCTGGCTGGATTTTCTGTTGCAACAGCTGCCAGTGGCGAGGAAGGGATTCAGAAGCTGTCAGAATGTACGCCTGATGTAGTGGTGGTCGATTATATATTGCCAGACATGAATGGGCTGGAAGTGCTTAAAATCATTGAAAAACGATACCCATCTATTGTCGCGATCATGGTTACAGGCGCTGGCGATGAGGCCATTGCTGTTAAGGCGATGAAGCATCATGCCATGGATTATATTGTTAAAGATGCAGCCGGGGCATACCTCGACAGACTATCCGGACGCATTGAACGACTGGTTGAATTTCAGCGCTTAAAAATCAAACAGCAAGCATCGGATCGGAAAATCAGATCGTTATCTGCAGCGGTGAGTCAGTCCGGTGATGCAATCATCATGTTTGATAGTCTCGGTGTGGCCACCTATGCCAATGATGCTTTTGAAAAAATAACAGGATATGCCGTACAGGATATTATCGGCACCAATCCGCTCGACAGTTCGGGTCAGTCGTGGCCACTGGATCATGAAATATGGCGAAAAATTATTTCAACGCCGGTGTTTGACAGGAAGATTGTTGAGCGGCGTAAATATGGCGGGTTATTTCCGGCTATTATAGCAGCATCACCCATCCTGGGTGAAGATGAAAATATTGAGCGGTATCTGGTTAGCCTGAAAGATATGACCGAGTATGAAACGCTGTTATCGGAATTTAATCAGGCGCAAAAACTCGATGCAATCGGTACGCTGGTTGGCGGCATTGCCCATGATTTCAATAATACGCTGGCAGCCATCACCGGCAACCTTTATCTGGCAAAAAAACAGGCTGCGGCATTGCCCGACGTGGTGAACAAGATATCCAGCGTAGAAGGTTTGTGTTCGCATGCCTGTGCCATGATTCAGCAGCTGTTGACGTTCGCGCACAAATCCATGACAGATATGAAGCCGGTGACGATCAGCGCTTTTCTCAAAGAAATCATCAAAATTCATCGCGTAGCTGTGCCGGAAAATATTGAGATGACGTATGATATCAGCAATAGTGAGATGAAAATAAAAGGTGATATCAGCCTGCTTCAGCAAGTCATTATGAATCTGATCAATAATGCCAGAGATGCCTTGGCGGATGTTCGCGATCCATGCATAAAAATCAGTCTGGAAAAGTTCAGCAGCAATGAAAGTTTCTGCAACCGTTACCCTGAATTGCAAGCTGGCGATTATGCCTGTATCTCGGTTGCGGATAATGGCAGCGGTATCAAAAAGAGCGATCTGGAACATATTTTCGAGCCGTTTTTTACCACCAAAGCCGTAGATAAAGGTACAGGTCTGGGTTTGGCCATGTCCATCGGTGCAATTCAGACGCATGGCGGTGTCATTCAGGTGGAGAGTCGATGTGGCAAAGGCACTGTATTCCGCATCTATTTGCCATTAGTTGAATCGACGCTGACAAGTAGTTCAAGCACATTGAATGCCGAACTTGATGTCGGTCGAGGCGAGTGCATCCTGTTGGTTGATGATAATCAGAGTATTTTGAATTCCACTGCCGCTGTGCTGGAAAGTCTTGGGTATCAGGTGTTAACGGCTGAAGATGGAGCGGAAGCGGTAGATATATATCGTAAGCACAGTGGTGCCATTGATTTATCCATTCTTGATGTGGTGATGCCGCATATGGGCGGTGTAGAAGTGGCTGAAGTTATTCGGGCGTTGCATTTGGATGCCAGAATTATTTTTTCCACAGGCTATGATCGTGACAATGTACTGCGGGGAAATGATCAGCTGCTGGATGTGGACGTGTTGAGTAAACCATTTTCTATACACTCACTGAGCCATGCTATTCGGCGATGTCTTGATCAGTAAAAGCAGGGGGGGGGCAGCGATCATACGCGATCAGAACTTATTTTTCCTGATTGTGCTATGCTTGGTGCATGCGGGGCAGAGCAAGCTTGAAATGATCAGCAGCCAATCGGTTCCGGTGATGTGGGTTGAAAAAGAGTGGGAGGGGTAAGCGCAGCGGTATGTCTGAAGAAACAGCAGTAGAAACATACTCCGGGGGCAAAAACGGCAAGAGTATTCACCTGCTTTATGTGGAGGATGATGCCGGTCTGGCGCGTTTGTTGCAGAAACAGTTGCAGCGTCAATACGGGTATGGCGTGTCTGTCGTTTTTGATGCTGAAGATGGTTTAAGGAATTTGCAGCGCAGTCATTACGATCTGGCTATTGTGGATTATAATCTGCCGATTCTCAATGGATTGCAGTTGTTAAATATACTTAAAGATAATGGCATTGATACACCGGTGGTAATTCTTACCGGCGTGGGTAATGAGGAAATTGCCACCGAAGTGATGAAGGCAGGAGCGGTTGATTATCTGGTCAAGCAGAGCGATGGCGGGCATGTAGATCGTATCTCTGAAATCGTTGAGCGCATCAGTGACCACCAGGCTGCCCGGCTTAGGGAGAAACTGTTGCTGGCAGAACAACGTCTGGCTAAAAAAGTATTCGATGTCACCAGAGAAGGAATTGCGGTCACCAATGCCGATATCGAGATTGAGGCCGTCAATCCGGCTTTTACCGCCATTACCGGCTATACTTTTGAAGATGTGATCGGCAAAAACCCCAGTATGCTCAGGTCAGAGCGCAGCAGTGATGCGTTATACAGAACGATGTGGAAATCCATAGAGCAACGGGATTGCTGGGAAGGTGAAATCTGGAACAGGAAAAAATCCGGTGCGGTGTACCCGGAATGGCTGACGATCAATGCCGTTCGCAATGAAGCAGGCGAGGTCAGTGAATATATCGGTGTATTTACCGATATTACCCGGCGCAAGGCCGATGAGGAAAAAATATGGCATCAGGCGAACTATGATAAATTGACGGATTTGCCCAACAGGTCGCTACTGGTTGATCGAGCTGAATCTGCCTTGTACCGGGCTCGCCGTGAACATACATCCATGGCGCTGGTCTTCGTGGATCTCGATCATTTCAAGCAGATCAATGATCATTATGGCCATGCTGCCGGAGATGATTTGCTGGTTGAAGTGGCGGGTCGTATTGCTTCAGTACTGCGGCAGAGTGATACTGTCATTCGACTGGCCGGCGATGAATTTATTGTACTGATGCCAGTAGTTCATCAGGTTGCCGATGCCGGCCAGGTGGCGCAAAAAGTGATCGAAGCGCTATCTGAGCCTTATCAGCTCGCAGAACATTCGGTGACGATGTCCGCCTCAGCCGGAATAGCGGTTTTTCCTGGTGATGGCGATGATATTGATACCTTACTCAGTCATGCTGACATGGCCATGTACAAGGCCAAGGAGCGGGGCAGGAATCTACATTTGTTTTTTGACAAGCAGATGAATGAAGAAGCCCGGTGTCGCAATGAAATTGAAAAGCAACTCGAGATCGCTATTCGTGAAGGACAACTGGTGATGCACTATCAACCGGTTATTGCATTCAAAAGCAATCGCATCACCCATGCAGAAGCATTAATTCGCTGGCAACACCCTGAAAAAGGACTGCTGATGCCTGATGCGTTTATCCCGGCGGCAGAAGAGACCGGCCTGATTATACCTTTGGGCGAGTGGGTGATTCAAACGGTTTGCAGCCAAATGGATATCTGGAGTGAAACAAACATCCACGCATTGCGGATTTGCCTGAATATATCTCCGATCCAAATGATGCATGCCAGTCTGGATAAGCAGCTTTCTTCAGTAATGCATGCGCACCAAGCTGCTGCCGGGCATTTGGATATTGAAATGAATGAATCTGTGGTGGCAAATGGGTCAGGTTTGATCAGTGCCAGGCTGGATGCAATGCGTCGCTTGGGTGTTCATATATTGATTGATGATTATGGTACCGGGTTTTCCTCTATGCGTGAACTAAACCGTTTACCATTTGACGGCTTGAAAATCGACAGGGAATTCATATCCGGTGTGGATACAGATGGCGAAAAGGCAGTGTTGGTCAAAACGATGATCGATATGGCCCACAGTCTCAACCTCAAGGTGGTAGCTGAAGGCATTGAAACCCAGGCTGAAGCATCTTTTTTACGTCACCATCAATGTGATTGCGGGCAGGGCTATCTATTTGGGAGAGCTGTACCTGCCGAGCAGTTTCAAGATATGTTTGAAGCCCAAAACCTGAGCAGTTAAATTAGGGAGATGCTGATTTATTGCCGCCCTGGCAAAAATCAGCTCGCTCAGGCAAAGACGTCGTTTTACCTTCGCTTACAAATCAAACACTTATGTGCCTGATTTGGCAGGCCGTCCATGGCCTGCATGGAAACGCTGAGTTAATCAGC
>CAYUBK010000060.1:0-10858 GCA_964442955.1 uncultured Zetaproteobacteria bacterium
CTGCCTTAAACGCCCTTTCTGTGGCCGCTCGCGGCGGAACATCGGGCCGATATAATACCAGCGCTGACTACCCGCACGCGTCAATCCACCTTGCAAATAAGCCCGTACCGCGCCTGCCGTACCTTCCGGCCTCAGACAAATATGATCGCCGCCCTGATCGGTAAAGGCATACATTTCTTTGGATACAATATCGGTGGCTTCGCCTATGGAGCGCACAAACAGCTCGGTTGGCTCCAGCACAGGCAGGCGTACTTCCGAAAATGCGTAGGTGCCGAATACCTTGCGCGCGGCGGCTTCCACCCGTTGCCATGCCCGCACTTCTGCCGGCAAACCATCGTGAATGCCGCGAATACTTTGCAGTTTTTTAGCTGCCATGTTCGTTATTCTCCTGCTGTTCCCGAATCGCTGCAGCGCGGCGTTCCACATCTTCAACCAAAGCATCAATCATATTGGCGGACTTGACCTTTTCGGCCTTTTCGCCATCGCGATACATCATGTGCACCGGATAACCGCCGGTGATGCCTACATTCACCTCTTTGGCTTCACCGGGGCCGTTGACCACGCAACCAATGACTGCCACATCGATATTTTCATGGATATGCGCCAAACGCTGCTCAAGCTCGGCCACCGTATCAATGACATTGAATTTCTGCCGGGCGCAGCTCGGGCAGGCAATCAGATTGACACCGCGATGGCGCAAGCCCAGCGATTTCAAAATTTCAAAACCGACTTTCACTTCTTCTTCCGGTTCGGCGGCCAGTGAAACGCGAATGGTATCGCCAATGCCATCGGCCAGCAGCAAACCCAGCCCGATAGAGGATTTGACCGTGCCGCCGAAGCGGCTGCCTGATTCGGTGATGCCCAGGTGCAGAGGATAATCCACCTGTTTGGCCAGCTTGCGGTAAGCGGTGACCGTCATCGGGATATTACTGGCTTTCAGTGATACCTTGATATCATTGAAGTTCATGTCTTCGAGGATATGGATATGATTTAAAGCTGATTCCACCATCGCATCAGCACAGGGCTCGCCGTATTTTTCATTGAGCTCTTTTTCCAGAGAGCCGGCATTCACCCCGATACGAATTGAAATGTCGCGTTCCGCCGCCGCTTTCACCACCCGTTCAACCCGATCGCGACCGCCAATATTACCGGGATTCAAACGTAAACCGTGCACTCCGGCATCGAGCGATGCCAGTGCCATTTTGTAGCTGAAATGAATATCAGCAATGATGGGAGCATCGGTCTGGTTTAGAATCTCCGGCATGGCTGCAGCAGAATCCGGATCGGGTACGGATACGCGCACAATATCGGCGCCAGCTTCTTCGAGCCGTTTAATTTGCCCTACCGTGGCATCAATATCCGTGGTCAGGGTGTTGGTCATGGATTGCACGGCAATCGGCGCATCGCCACCTACACTGACATGGCCAACCTGAACTTGTCTGGTTTGATGGCGTGATTTTACGATGGTATCCTGCATATGATTCCTCTTCGGGATTGTAACTATTTTTCTTGCTGCAGCAGAGCCAGCCGTTCCTGTAGCTGCCTTGCCCGTCGCAATGATTCTATATATTCAGACTCTTCAGGCGCTAGGGCTGCAGCATCACGCCAATACCGGATAGCGCCATCAAGTTGTTCACGCCTGAATGCAGCGCTGCCTCTGGAAAAAAGAGATGCCGCTGCGGCATGTACTTTTTTCTCTACCTGAGCTAATAGCTTACCTGCATCCTTTCCGCCATTGCGTTGATAGATATGGGCAAGCTGTTTGGCTTGCAGTAACTCCCCGTTAGCCAATGCGGCCTTCACCTGCTCGGCTGTTGCAACCTTTGCATGGTTGACTCGTTTGACGTTGATCAATGTTGCAGGCGCGGGCGTACGTCCCGGCATGCCCGGGATCTTCAAAAAGGCAGGCATCTCCCGTTTAATATTCACCATCAGTTTTTCACCCTTGATTCGATCCGGTTGCAGTCGCAAATAGGATTCCAGTTCGATATAGGCCATTTCAGGCAAATCCTTGCTTAAATATCGTAATCCTTCACGAAATTCCAGGCGTGATCGTGCGTCCAGCCTATCCTCAAAATTTTCGCGCATGCGTGCATACACCTCATCGTTGGCGCTAATGCCGTTTGGTGCCTCATAGGCGGTGGCATCATTAAGTAGTTTACGATCTTCCCGTCTACGCTGCTTGAGTAATTGTTCAAATCTGAACTGCCGCAAATACTGTTCCATTTCTGCCCGTTTCTTTTCCATCACCGCTGGCTTGATGGTGACTGCTTTGGCCTGGTCATATGACCATAAAGCATCTGACCAATGCTTTTGCTTCTCATTCTTTTGTGCCACATGAAGGTAATGCAGATACACCCGCCTGCGGGCCGGCTCAATGACTTCTTGCAGAAATTTATTGGCTTTTTTATAATTTTTGTCTGACTTGTTCATAGCAAGCACACGCGCTCTGGCTCGCATAATCCTGCCACGTTTATAATCATGCCGGATAACAGCGTAGGGATCCAGCATATTGAAGGTTTCGCTGCCCTTGATTAGCAGATCATCGACAGCATTATCAATGCTACTTTTATTGACCTGACATGCACTTAGCATGAGAGCAACAGCAATGAAACAACAGTATCGAATCATGAATCAGGCATCTCCGGAAATTGAAAGGGTTGTATCAGACAGTTCGAGATTAAATGCCAAATCTACAACATGTTCAACATCCTGAATCAGTTGCGGGCTGGACGCCGCCGCATATCCTGTCTCCAGTTGTTTGCTTACCCCTTTAATCCTGTGCACACCAATGCTTTGAAAATCAAAGCCCTCGCCCAATAAATCAAATGTTTTCCGCGACATCACCAACTCACTGCCGTGACCAAGGCCACCCATGCGCGATGCGACATTCACAGCATCGCCAATCACCGTATATTCCAGGCGCCTGGCTGCGCCGACATTGCCGACAATTGCCTGGCCACAGTCCAGTCCAAACCGGAAACTGATTGGCTCGCCATCGGGTCGCTTGATGCCCAGTTTCTGACAGGCCATGCTCATTGCCAGCCCGGCCAGTGCCGCGTGCCGGACATGGTGCTTTTCAGTCATCGGGTGATTGAATACGGCCATGACTGCGTCACCGATGTATTTGTCCACATGGCCACCATAATAGGTAATGACACGATGAAATACCTCAAAATGTCTGTTTAGCAGACGCACGACTTCTTCTGTTTCAGAGGATTCGGAAAAGGATGTGAATCGCACCATATCCGCAAACAGGACCGAGACTTCCTGACGGTGGCTTTGCATCTGCACATCGCCACTTTCAAACACGTCATTAATCAGTTTCGGATTGAGGTAACGACCAAATACATCACGCAGCTCTTCTTTATGGGCCAGTTCATGCGCCATCACATTGAACTGGGACAAGGCATCCGCCAACTCATCATTGCCATGCACAGGCAAATCAATGTCATAATCACCTTTGGCCACCCTGAGGGCGGCATCGCTCAGCATTTCGATCGGTCGGCTCATTCGTCCGGCTATCCAGAATACCAGCACGCCTGAAAACAGCACCGAAAATACTGCGGCAAGGGTGAATTTCTGACCGAGCTTGCCGGCAATATCTTTCCACTGCTTACCGGAAAATCGAACCACTATCGTGCCCATGACAGTATTGGCATAGATCGCTGTTTTTGCATACCACAGCTGTTTTAGCGGCAGCCGGCTGACCGTACTGTTTCTGGTCAGGTTTTTCAAAACAGTGCCCTCCAGTTGCACGGGGCCAAAGGATTTCACACTACCATCATGAAATCTGATCACCACACCCAGCACTGTCGGCACCTTATCCAGAAAGCCTTGCACGACGATAGTGGTTTCCGTGCTGCTGCCGGACAATAACGGTAATTTCAGTTCATCGGTAAGCCGATCCACCTGCAACTCAGCCTGCGCAGCCTGATTTTCCAGCCATGCATCGTGTTCGATATCAAGGATGATAAAAAACAGCACAACAATTGCGATGGTCACGGTAAACCCGACCAACACAGACCAACGCCAACGAATAGGAATGCGAGGGGCGAGTCTTTTTATTTCCTTGCCGCTGTTTTCCGAGGTTGGTAATGACGACTCCGAAGAGCTTGAGTCAATGTTATTCACAGCTCGACTCTAACGAAAGCACTTGTCCGGGCAATGGTGGGTGACGATGGGAGATGGCCAGCCCGAAGCTGAACGGCTGGCTATTTATGTTGTGTTTGAAGTGTTTCGCTTGTAGTGCAAACACGATTTCGGCCTGAGTCTTTGGCGGCGTACATGCACTCATCCGCCTCATGTAACAGCTGCTCTATGACTGTTTTGATATCGGCACGTTTCGTGGCGGTATCGAGCGTAGCGATTCCAGCCGAAAAACTGACCTTGATGGAACGATCTTTATCCAGACGAATCCTTGAATCATTGAGTTGCTTCAGCCATTGCTCTGCAGCTTTTCTGGCGCCGTTCAGCCCGGTATGTGGCAGCAGCACAATAAATTCTTCTCCGCCCCAGCGGCCCGGAACATCCGAATCCCTTACATTTGCTCGTAATACATCAGCCACACGGGACAAAACCAGATCTCCGCCTGCATGGCCGTACACATCATTAACCTGTTTGAAGTGATCAAGATCGAACATCACGATGGTAAAAGCATGTTGGTAGCGCAAGGCTTGAGAAACACCCTGTTGCATTTGCTCAAGTATATGGCGCCTGTTATACAACCCTGTCAGCGGATCGTGACTGGCCTCATAGCGCAGTTCATCCTTGGCCTTTTTCAGGTTAGTGATCATATTATGCATCAGCCGTGCTTCCATGCCGCCGATAATGCCGCCGGCGCCAAGAATCTCTGCGGCGACTGCCTCAATCATTTCATTACCAGTCATATTAAAAGCAACACATGGCGCACTATCATGTAACGCTTGCTCAACCGATGCATAGACAGCGATGCCATGTTCTCTGGCTAGGGCCATGCCCGGTGCGTTCGGATCCAGGTCAACCACGGCTATCACACTAACCAGTTTCTCATCCAACAGCATTTCCAGAATAGCACTGCCACCACGACCGCCGCCAAGAATAACGGCGCGATGTGGATCTTCCCGTAATGGATTCATATATTTCCCACCCTGATGTGCATTGTTGTTAAACCCCTGATACCCTAGGGTTAAACAGTAGCAATTTCCATACCATTTTCTGATGCTATTGCTATGATGCGGCGCTGGAGCAAACCATGACCCTAAACACCAAACAACGCAAAGAACTTAAAGCTAAAGCGCACCATCTCAAGCCTGTTGTCCGGGTCGGGCAAAAAGGCTTGAGTGAAAACCTGCTACAGGAAGCTTCGCTCGCACTCGATATCCATGAATTGATCAAGGTGCATATTGCCCAGAACGACCGTGAAGCCCGATCTGATTGTATGCATGAACTGGCCAGTCATTGTGAGGCAGAACTGGTCAGTAAAATCGGCAAAACCTGCATTCTGTACCGGAAACGAACGGCAATACAAACTGATTCGTGAGTGCCACCCGCGAAACCATTCATGCGCTACTGGAGCAGGCGTTTCAACCGCTGTCACTGCAAATCGAAGATGAGTCGTGGAAACATGCCGGCCATGCCGGCGCGAAAGAAAGCGGCGGTGGTCATTTTGTTGTCCATATTGCATCTGAGCATTTCGTCGGCTTATCGCGCAGCCAGTGCCACCGCATGATTTACCGAGCGCTTGGCGGTCTGTTTCCTGCCGAAATCCACGCGCTTAGCATTCACATCGACGCGCCTGATCATTAAGGCATTATTGTCCACTCAGGCCCATTCTGGTACGCTGGCCTGATTCTTGCGTGTTCAAGCACATGAAGATTCATAACAACCAGCCTATCAGTGGCAAAACCATTCGCAAAAATTCCCGCAGTAGCAGCGGGGGTGTGTTCGGCAAAATGCTGGAATCTGAAATTAATCAGGTGCAAGTTACCAGTGAAAGTCATGCGGATACATCCAAACAGCCGATGCAAGAGGCATGGCATACGCTGGATGAGAGCGTATCATTGCTTGATGAAGCGATGCAATGTATTGAATCGGGTGACAGTCCGCCCCGCCAATTGATCCATGATATTGAGAAACTGCGTTCTCTATTGCGCCAGCAGGTGACATCCGGCAGCCCTAGCGAGGAACTGCAACAGGCCGACACCCTGTTGGCCGTCGAGGCAGCACGTATTCGTTCCATGCAAGCCTGAGCAGAACCTCAACATGAACTTGAGAGAAAGCATCAACCAATTGCTGGAGGATATGGACACGGTTCGACCCATTGTAATCGCAGCCATGCCGGATGACCTTGAGCTGCGTGCCACGACCCGTCGCATGATTGCAGAGTTGGAAGCAATCAAACATGAACCTGCTGTGCCGCAAGTGACCTATTTCTGGCTGTGCCAGCTGGCATCAAAACTATTGGATGCTGAACATGGCGCTCTGCTTAAGCCGGGCGGCGATGGCACGGTTCCGCAAACTGCACGGGATGCTGTGACAGCGCATATTGAAACGCGCCAGAGCCTGCTGATGCAGGCCATGTATGATATCCCGCCTACGCAGATACTGCTGGATCGAAGTTGCGACCGCATTGGAGGCAAAGCAGATAAAACAGCGCCACTGGTAAAACGCGCTCAACACCTGGAAAAGCTGCTGCGCAATCACCTTCAGGATGATGCGGCGTTAAAGGATGAGCTACAGCAGTTAATTGCAGCATTTGCACCGTCCATGAACGCTATTTCCAGCCTGCTTAAACAGGTTGGAGAAGATTCTCCGGAACTGAATGAGGCCCGTAATATCCTGGAGCAGGACTTGCCCGAAAACGTGGAAGAAGCCAGAATATTACTGCGCAGCGCCAGCCAGAATATTTTGCAGGCCGGCAATACGCTGGCTTCGGCCAGTCAGAAGCTGAATGCTACCATTGAACAACAGGTTGAAAAGTTGTCGATGCTATCGACCCGGTTGCAGCAGGCGGAATCAGAAGCACGCATTGACCCGCTGACTGACTTACCCAACCGTCGCAGTCTGGCTGAATTTCTCAAGCGAGAGGCTTGTGCCAATTTCTGTTTTCTCATTATCGATATTGATTTTTTCAAAACGATAAATGATAGCTTCGGCCACGATGTTGGTGATGAGATTCTGCAACAGCTTGCCACCCTTCTAAAGGAGAGCATTCGGGATACCGATTTGGCAGCACGTATTGGCGGTGAAGAATTCTGCATTGTTTTTCCGGGTGCCAGTATTGAAATCAGCTTTAGGCTGGCCCGGAAGCTATGTCAGAGCATTGCTACGCACATATTTCATAGCGGGAGTGGAAGCATTGATGTGACCATCAGTATCGGCGTAGCTGAACATGCCGCCGGTATGAGTCATAGCGACACCTTCAAGGCTGCGGATCAGGCATTATATTTGTCGAAGCAACAGGGGCGCAACCGGGCAACACAGGCTCCAGCCCGTTCAGCCTGACGCGCATCGATTTTTCGCAACACCATCCAAACAGCGTTCATCGATCCGTAACTGTTCAGCACAGCCGGGATGATAATCAGGCTGAGTGTAAGGTTCTTTTTTTATTGCCCCGAATCGTTTCGCGATGACGGCGATAAACATATTTTGCAATGGTATCCTCTTCATCATCACTACGGAAATAGAATTTCGCACCTACTTTCCAGTGCTTCCCACCCTGTGAAGAAACGCGCACAACCGTGCCGAGCAATTCAAGTATAGAAGGCGGAAACGAGGGCAGCATCAGGTTGATATGCGTGCTGTCACCCACCTGATACGCTTGATTCGTGGTGAAACTGATGCCGGTCAAGCTCAGATTGACCGGGCGCTCCTGCATATCGCTATGGCTGGCATCATTGAGCATATTGACGCCAATCAGGTAATTCAGTTTGGCATCCAGTGCTTCCATTGCTTGCGTCATTTCCGGATTGACTGATTCATGAGCATCACTGGCAAAAACATCTCTGCCAACCATTTGTTGCAACATGCTGTTCTGCCTGGAACGAATGCCCACCTTATTTTTGCACAGCTCAAATTCTTCCGCAGTCAATTTTTTGTCGCTGACAGGAATGACATCATCAATTCGGAAATCCTGCCGTCCATGATCATTCGCTACTTCATGCATAATTACGCACCTCGGTTTTAACAGAAATCAGGGCGGACAAAGGCATGACACCATTACAGGGGTTGTTTTTCTCTTCTGCCTGAGTCCTGACCACGCCCCGCTCAATCGCGGCGATGGCCACCTCTGTCACCTGAGGATCAAATTGCGTGCCAGAATTGTTTTTTAACTGCTCCAGGCAGAAAGACAACGGCCTCGCCATGCGGTAAACCCGGTGCGTGGTCATCGCATCAATGGCATCGGCAACGCAGACAATGCGGGCATCGAAGGGAATATCTTCTCCGGCCAGCTTGTCCGGGTAGCCGAACCCGTCAAAACGCTCATGATGATGGCGCAGCATCAATCGCTCGCGAACCATGGTGTCCATATTGGCCAGAATATTATCGCCGATGGCCGGATGTGCTTTCATGATAGCGAATTCCTGATCGGTATAGCGACCGGGCTTGAGCAATACGGCATCGGGAACGCCGCATTTGCCAATGTCATGCAACAACCCTCCAGTTCGAATCAGATCGACATGATCCTGATCAAGGCCAAGATCCGCAGCAAAAATAGCCGACAATTCGCCAACTCTGGCTGAGTGGTCGCGCGTATAGCGATCACGTGCTTCCAATGAACGAACCAGTGCAATCAATGTATCTCGCATATTGGCAGCCAGTGCCGCATGGACTGCTCGATTATCCAGCAACGTGTCCAGCTTTTTGACAAGCAGGCCAAGCATTTGACGGGTTTCGCTCTTGAGAGGGATTTCGCTGCCCGGTTGCATCAGGCACAATACGCCCATCGTGATGCCCTGTAGGCGTACTGGCACGGCCACAAAGCAGTTTTCATCTATACCTGGCCAGCAAACCTGTTTGGCACTATCGTGAGCGGATTGATGCAATTCTTCTTCGCCAATGATCAGTGACTGGAAAACTGTTTCTCCCAGATCGCAGGATGCACCCGCGTTCTCCATTCCCTCCGAGGCCACCAGTACCAGTTTGTTATATTTGCGCTCAAACAAGGCCAGATATCCTGTATGCGCATGAACCACTTCCATCGCCAGATTCAGAGCTCTGGCGCACACCTCTGACACACCCCTTTCAGCCGGCATCTCATCGAACATGCGATAGACCAAACCCAGCCGCCGATCCATTTCAAACATTTCAGGCAACAGCCGATCAGAAGAACGTTCCGGCCGTTTTACTTTCCCTCCCGACAGCTTGTCAGGACTATCGGCGCATAACATTTTACTCAGGCAGTCGAGCAGCACATTGGGGGCAAATGGCTTGGAGAGCACATGCTCAATACCCAGTTCCAAAGCCTGAGCCATTCTTGCAGATGTCAAAAAACCGCTCATAAGAATAGTCGCCGGCAGCACAAACCCGTCTTCAGTCAGCGATGCAAAGAATTCCAGTGCATTGCCGTCACCCAGACTCATATCAGTAATCAGGCCATTCCATTGGCAGATACTCAGCAGCGGTCTGGCTTCCTCCAGGCTACCCACCTGTGTGATTTCAATATGTTCATTCAGTTCGCTGGCAATTTCTGCCACCACTTCCCGAACTGCCGGTTGATCCTCAATGATTAAGAGCTGTAACATTAGTGACTACCCGCCGCATTTTGCCCGTAGGCTCTGACCACCATCAGGCCACCGGGCTGCCTTGATTCGACAGAGGTGGCAGTTTCCACGTTCAGGGCTTTATACTGCCGCATCAGGCGTTGATAACGCGCTGCATTATCCAGACGCACCCGAATTTCCGGCAGTTGAAATGGTTTGCTGACAAAATCATAGGCGCCTTGCTCGACAGCATGCAAGGCATTCTCAATGCCGGAATACCCGGTCATCAGTAGCACCAGCGTATCCAGAGCATGCTCCTGAATATGACGCAGTAGCGTCAAGCCGTCTGCTCCCGGCATGACAATGTCGCTGAGCACCAGGTCAAAATGCGTGTGGCGTAAGGCCTTAATAGCGGTATCTCCTCGGTGGTGAACAACAACATCGTATTGCGCTTCAAGTAAATATTCTTCCAATAGTGAAGCCAGCGCCTCATCATCTTCTGCCAGCAACAATCTGGACCGGGTCACGTTTATGCTCCAAACGAGTCATTCATTTTATAAAGGTTAAGCAAGTGTGATTCCAATGCCTTTCCTCCTGCCTTGCTTTGTTGGTGAGATGTATCCGCAGGTTGAGACTGGGCTTTTGCGGAGATGCTGAGCTGATCCTGGCCTGCCTGCATGCGACTGTCCAGGCGCCGTTCAGCCACAGAAGCGGGCCTGCTGTTTTGCTGAAGTAGCCTGTTAATCAGCCCATCGACTGGTTGTACACTAATGGTCATTGAAGTACCTCCATCGAACAGTCATTGAGATAGGCGGATACCTGTTCAGATAATCCTATCGGTTGAAACGGAGTCAACTTTAGCTTTTTATAGCGTCAAAACTCCATCGAACCTGTCAGCAACAAAGCATGCGGCTGAAATCACGGATAAGGAATTACAAATCAATGTGATCAGTGATTTCCTGGAATACCAGATGAATCAAAGGGTTGCGGCATGCGCCTAATGTTAGTGCCGAATATTTGGCAATGGTAAAAAACTTGCACTTTATGCCAGACCTGTCATAATTTTGACTTGAGTTCTTTGAATTCAAGTCGCTTGGCTGCTGAGTGAACGTGGCAAGCACCGAAGGGGGAATCAGGCTGTGAAACAATCCGCATTCATTCTGCTGGTTGAAGAT
>CAYUBK010000061.1:0-10855 GCA_964442955.1 uncultured Zetaproteobacteria bacterium
GGCAGCACTTGGCACCAATCCTGCCGGAGTTCCAGTCAACAAATTAATCTGTGGCAACCCATTAACTGTCACAGCAATCGTTACCAAACCAGTTAAGCCACCCTGATCAGTAACGGTCACCACAAAGCTGTCGGCACCAGCAAAACCCGCGTTCGGGGTATAAGTAGTAAGTCCTGCAGCATTAACCGTGGCTGTGCCGCTGACGCCCTGTGTGGTGACTGCATAGGTATGTGTATCACCTGCATTTGGATCGTTCGGCGATATCTGACTTGAACCTGCAACATTACTCGTGGTCGCCAATGCAGGAGCGGTTGGGGCAGGGGGCTGATTCGCAGTCGGTGTAAGTAAAATATTGACGACCACCGGTGTTGCAGATGGTGTGATGGCTTGAACCGTTGTGCCGGTTACGACCGGCACCGGCACCGGTACTGCGCCGACCAGTGTATTAAAGCCCTGAACATTAAACGACACACCTGTCCCCTGAGGTACCTGGAAACTTTGGGTTACAAGCGCGCCAGGCGTCGCATTGAAGGATCTGACAATTGGGTTAAACCCGGTTCCGCTAATAGTGATTTTCGCTGATTTGAAGCCGACAAGATTTATAACTGCATTTGCATCAGGGATTGCCAGTTCCAGAATTTTATCAAGCATGTTCTGATCAATCTGGGCAACCGGTTGACCCGCCAGATGCAATGCAACCCGTACCGGCACCATATTGCTCAGTGCAACTGAAGGCGAACCGCTACCGCCACCGCAACTTGATAAGACAACGAGCATCAGGACAGCGAAGGCTCTCGCAAACATGCCAGAAATATGCCGGGGTAGGACATTCATAGCATTAGAACTACACACATGAGATAAAAATTGCATCATACAGTCCACCCTTTCTGAAAAATACGTCCCGGATTCATGGAATACTAGCAAGTGAGAATTGCTGGATTCAACTCAGTTTATAGACAATTATTTTGTAACGTCAACCGTATTTCTCCCTGGCTGTCATTCTTACCCAAGATGAAATGTGCTGAAGTGGGGGCAGATTGCCGCTCACTATTTTTGCAGGCACATCTTTACAGCAGGTTTTATTGCGAGATCAGATTTTTCCGAGTCAAGCTTCAGACTGTCAGTATCACAACGAAGTCATCACGCCATGCTCATTTCGCGAGCGGGTTTTGAGTTCGTAGCCATCTTTCAACTGGATGCTTCCCAGACGCATATCCACCATGGCTTTGTTGGCTCGGAGCGTACCGCCGTTACTGTTTTTGCCACGCACATCGCCTGTTAACGTTAGCTTTTTTTGGCTGGCAACCATCTTTGCTTCGGAGGCAGTTAGTGTCCATCCCTTGCCTGCGCCAGCAAGAATATTCAAATGAGGACGCTGTACCAACACCACCTTGATCACGGATAAACGTAGCGAACCGATGCGCGCATGTTCATCATGGATTTCATCACCGGAGAGCTGATATGCCGTTTTACCATCGACATACTCTGTATAATGAAAGCCTTGCGCCCGGATCAGACCACCAGGCATACCTGCTGCTGGTTTATCCTCAGCGCCACTGTGTTCTTTCGGCACAGTGAGCATCCAGACAGCAGCAAGCAATGCAGCAACCGCCACCAGCAGCCCTGTATATTTTAACCAGCGCATCTAACCGGGCATCTCATACGCCGCTTCATTAAAACAAAGGCAGTCCACCAAAGGGGGCGGTGGCCGGGAAACTGGCCAGTGCAGGCAAGGGGTAGGAGTGCACGACAGGCAAATTGGACGTATCCAGGAATTTACCGGCAACCAGATGATAAGAGCCTTGTTGGCCACCACCTGTGAACAATGGTGAGTAAAATACTTTGGCTGACTGCGGCACAGCCCCTGTCACCACACGTGTCAATCGGTTCTTGGTCGAATCAAACACCAACCAGCCCAGCGTGGCATCGGTTCCCACCGGGGATGCATCAAAACTCAGCCCAAAGCCGTATTGTTCCCGCACCGTGGCTGTTCCACCCGTAGTTAGCTGTGAGACTGTGTCAAACTGTGCCCCGGAGAAGAAATTGGCTTGATACCAATGTACAAGTCCGGTTGCTGTGCCGGCAGAACGCAAGACGTTCAATGAGTTAAACGCACCGGCAGGTGTGACAGTCGGTACAATCGACGCTATGCCAAGGTTCCAGAATCCTGTGGTCAGTCCGGAAAAACCCGGAAAAAATGCATTTGCACCTAAAATGGTACCTGAACCATTTAAGGAGCCTGTCAGGGTCACTGGACCCACAACACCGGCAGGCAGCGTCAATGCACCCGTTGTCATATTGACCGAATAAGGTGTGTAGGCAAAATTACCCACCGTAGCATTTTGATCCACTTTTATTGCCAGCAGACCGGTTCCATCTGTAGCAATATGCCAGGATACAAAATGGTTGCCTGTGGGATCCACAAAGGATTGGAATGGAATAATCGGGGTGCCTGAAATATTCATCACAAATGCACTGGCAGGGCGGGATAGTTTATCCTGCAAATCCAGGGTCGCCCCACCGGCAAGTACGCCCTTCATTGTATTGTCGGGGTATGCACCGTAGTAGATATTTGCACTCACTTTGATTGGGTTGAACGGATTGGCCGGAGCACCCAATACTCTTTCATCATAGAATGTCGGCGCATTGTTTATCTTTGAAGCTACAGGATCAGGTAATATATCATAAGCCACCGTGGTAAACGGCATCACAGTCCTGTCCCATGCCGTCGCGCCGGTATAGGCCAGATCGGCACGGATCGTGGCCGTAGCCGTTGTGCCATCACGCTGTTTGAACAGCGGGTTGGTATAACCCGTACCATCCAGCGCGGCCAGAATATTCGTGGTATCCTTCAAGTCCTGCGGAATATTGGCGAGATTCACCGGCGTATAATAGAATAGATTCGCGCTGCTGCCCGCCCTTACCGCATTGGCATTGAATGTTGTCAAGCCGGCTTTGCGTTTGGTTGCTGCGGCAACAGCATCAGCCAGCGATTGTGTTAAATCGGAAGCACCGGTAGATAACAGCGCCCCGGCTGTACGCAGGGTGAAGAATGTGGGATCTGCAAATACCGATTTTGGATCAATATTCATGGTGCTATATTGGTAGGTGGTCGCACCAATGACGGCGCTGGTAATTACCGTATCGACAACACCATCCGCATCAACATCCGTATTCCAGTTATAGGCATCAGCCCAGTAAATCTCGCTGCGTGCACCATATAAAATAGAAAGCAACAAATTCACATCTGTCACATCCACAGTCACCGCACCAGCCGGGAAGCGCACCCAGTCGGCTGGATTCTGAACCTGTTGACTGACAAACCCTGCCGCCAGCACGCCCTCAAGATTGGTGATGCAGGTATTGAGTACCGGCAATACATTGGAAAAACCATTGGCCTGAACCGTTGCACCATTGATTGCCATTTGATTGAACTTCTTCACCCAGTTGACCGTGGTCTTGGTGCCATTAGCTATATTCATTGCCCACCCGGCCGCTGTCGGCAAGCTTGCACCGGCATCGGTAGTCCAGGTTGTTAATAAACCTCTGAACGTGGCATTCGACATCAAATCAGCAGTCCGGGTTGCACAGAAGCCAATCACGGCCTCAAAATCAGCAGGGTTGGCAGTGATCGCACTTTGGAATTGCAATCCGGCAGTAGTTGTACCCCCATTCGTTTTCAGTGTCTGCCAGCTCTGGGCGGCAGTTGCTGTGACTGTTAGTGGAACCGTAACTGAACCCGTTAAGCCACCCTGATCAGTCACAGTGATGACAAGCGAATCAGTCCCTGCGAATACAGCACTTGAGGTATAGCTCACCAATCCCGATGCGCTTACTGAGGCAAGCCCGTTAAGCGGGGCGGTCGTGACGGCATAAGTATGCGTATCTAAAGGGTTCGGGTCATTCACAGCGATCTGACTTGACCCTGATATGCCGGTGAAAGTTGTGATAGGTGGCGCTGTGGGTACAGGGGCTCGATTTGGCCAATTTACTGTATTGGCCGCATCAAAAGCGGGGGCGGCAGTGCCCTGAGTTACGTTCGTGGAAACAACATTGATGGTATTGCCCGTACCCGTGCCAGCGATATGGAAACCGGTAGTCAATGGCGACATAAAGTTCAGGTTGTTGTACGTCTGGGTGGCATTGCTGAAATTTAGCAATAATGGCGTTGAAGTAGGTGCATAATTCTGGAAGGTGACGTTATCAAACTGTGCCGGTGCTGTTGTGTTGATAGTGATAAATGTATTATCGACGGTCACGCCATTCATGCTCACTCCCCCATTGAGCGTAAGGTCACCGCCACTGATTGATGAGCCAGTCGATGTCGTGAATAAACCTTGCACGATAGACCCGTTCGATACAATGGTGCCATGATTCACAAGGGTGGCGAAGGTATTATTTATCGTGCTCATCGTACCATTGTTCGTCAAGGTTCCTGTGCCATTGATGGTAGCCGTATCAAACAGGAATAATGTGCCTCCGGTACCGGCGGGGTGGACAACTGCCCCGGTCATTGTGACTGTCGTGTTGATATCAAAATACACTGTGCCGGAGCCGGGCCACAAGCTTCCGGTAGCATCAATCAGAATGTTACTTCCAATCTCCATGAAGAGCGTCGTCCCCGCAGCTATATTCACTGCCCCTGCAGTCAGATCTATAGTCTTGCCAAAAACACCCAATAGCCCCCCTTGAGTGGCTGTTATTGTGCCTGTGTTAACAATATTCGCCGCAGCGTGTAAAGCAACGTGCCCGATAATCGTTCCTGCATTGGCCAAAGTGCCGGTTGTTACGGTAAGCGTTGACGTAGTTGTATTAAAATCAATCGTACCATTATTACCCAAACCATTGGCAACAGTTAAATTGGCGCGGAGAGCCAACGTAGAACCAGCTTCAGTATTCAGACCAGCAATACTGACGATGGTTGTGATGATGGGCTGATTTACCGGAAATGCCGGAATAAAGACTGTTGATGCCGCACCAGGAACCGTGCCGACATCCCAGTTGCTTGCAACATTCCACGCCGTACTGGTTGTGCCAATCCAGACATGCGTCGTACCTGGCGGAGCGATAGCGGTGACATTCACCGTGCGGGTGACCGGAGTGGCCGGATTTCCGGCTGCATCGGAAGCGTTGTAGGTCAGCGAATATGCCCCAACCACGGTTGTATTGACTGCGCCAGTAACCAGGGCCGCCAGGCCGGCACTCACATTATCCGTCACAACACTGCCGGGATCGGTAAATGTACTGCCTTGTACTATATTAAGCGGGTTGGCACCATTAAGTGTAATAGAGGGTGGTGTCTGATCCGTTACAGTCACTACGACTGGAACCGGCGTGGATGTATTACCGGCAGCATCTGTTGATGTGAAGTTGACAGTTGTAGGGCCCAATGGGAATTTTAAAGGGGCATTGTTTGTTACAACAGGATTGAGATCAACATTATCCGTTGCCGTAGCTGCGCCTAAAAATGCAGTAATCGCAGTATTTGTATTGGGCGTTCCTGTAGCATCAACAGCAGGAACCGTAATCGGAGCCGGGGCGGTTACGACCGGTGGCTGGGTATCGGTCGGCGGGGTCAATAGCACATCAACCAGCACAGGTGCGGCCGATGGTGCCAGCGCTACCGTCTTGGTGCCCGACAAGACCGGCACAGCTGCAGGCGTGCCGACAGGCGAATTAAAACCTTGAATACTAAACGTTCTGGAAGCGCCCTGTGGAACGCTATATTGCTTGGTGATCTGCGTACCGGGGGCACCGGCGGGGAATGAGTCCACAATGGTTGTAAAACCATTGCCTGAGATCGTGACCGTGACAGATACCGCACCGGCCAGCACAATCGCATTGGCATCGGGAACGGCCAAATCCAGCAGCTTGTCCATCAGATCGGCCTTGGCGACGGCCTGACCCGGCAAATGCATCGCCAGCTGTACCGGTACCATATTGCTCAGTGCGACAGTGGGGGCACCACTACCACCACCGCAACTGGTCAGTGAAAGCATCAGGAGTAATAAAAAAGCTAAGTGATTGGGTCGGAAAAAAGCCTTCATGATAAACCATCCATGAACACTGCTTCAACTGGCGGCATCAAACTGCTATGCAACAAACAATTCAAACAGTTTAAACAATTTGTTTTGGTTACTCTTGAGCTTACTCGTTCATTCAACATTCAATGCATCCTCTGCAATATTTTATACATCCTGTAAGGGGAATTCGGAAAAATAACGGATTCGAAATATTTATCGATCCCATCGGTTTGCCTTTTTACTTTATATTATTATCGATTGATTTGCATCAGAGGCCTGCCGGACTATGTCAGGCAGGCTCCGGAAATATGATTTACATCATGGCCATCACTAAAACTGGATCACAATATTAACATTCGTATTAACCGCAGCCGGAGTTGATTGGGTGATCGGCGGCGTAACAGATTGTGATGTAGCAGCCTGAGTCGCGACGCCCGTTTTTTGCCCGGTATTCGGTCCGGTATTTCCACCGCTACCTCCGCCGGAGCCACTGCTTCCGCCACTCTGTGCGGGATCAGCTGCAGGTGCATTACCAGCACCGGTTTTACCTGCTCCGCCAGTTTTAGTTTTTCCCGTACCACTCTGTTCCTTATCAGCCGCTTTTCCACCCTGCTGCGTACTCAGATTTATCGACTTTATTTCACCTGGAGTCAAATCTCTGGGTATTGACGGGGGTCTATTCCCCGTCACTTGAACAAACTTATTCCTTGTCAGATAGCGAAACTTCGTGGGGTCATTCTTATTGGTGATTTTAACGGTGCCTGAGCGCCCATAAAAATTAGATTTGGTGGGTGAAACAACTTGAACTGTCCACTCCGTACCACGCACAGCAGCCACGGCTCCCGGCGTTTCGATGCGGAAATATGAGTTATTGTCTTCAGCCTTGCTCACGGCGGCTCGAACCGTGCCCCGCAAAGCCCTTATGCTGCTTTTGCGAACTTTGTTTTCAGCATCATAAGAATATTCACCCACCTTGATTTTAGTCAACGAACCAATATTTAACACACTGCCATCCACAAATTTTAACTGTACGCGTGAACGCCTGCCTGTGCGAACCGTATCGCCAACATCTACACTGTTTCCGACCACAAGAGGCAGGGCCTGTCTGACACCGGTATGAAACACATCAACCACACCATGTGTTTTTTTAACTTCGGCAACACCGGCATCAGCTATCGAGGCAAACATCAGCAGACAAGCCAATATCGCAGCAGTTATCATAGCAGGAGAACGTGGACTTATTGTCAGCTTTTCCATATCAAAAACTCCTGCTAATGGTTGCGCCGCCTAGCATGCGCACATAGGTGTATATGTCGAGCGTTGACAGCACATGGGTGTAGCTGCCATTCACACCGATATCAAAATAAGGGAGATGGTATGATAATGACACCGCTCCTGAGTAGGATGTGTCACGGCGCTTTGCAGCGAAGCCAACCGGAATATTCCGATAGCGTTGTTGACTGATTGACCCCTGTACACCTGCGACGAGTGATCCCATCCATGTGATCGGTGTTTCAGCACTTATATCTCCACCAAATCCGGAATAGCTCCAGTCGGTACCCTGCGTTGTGCTGGATGTATAATAACCGCCCAGTTGGACACTGGATTTATGATCTTCTGAATATCCTGAAATCCGTAGTTCAGGTTTCAGAATCAAGCCATCCTGATTGGATGAGCTCAGAATGACCGGCTGATAATAGTTCTCACGGGAGCCGGTGACCGACAAAGTGTATTGAAGCTGTTTACTTTGGGTATAGGTGAATCCGGGCCGCACGCTGATTGCATCCATATAACGCTTGTAATTCACAAAATAATAATCAAACGTTGCATCCATAAAAACCAGATGTTTACCTCCAACATAGTGGTAGGGCGTAAACGCAGCACCAATTCCAGTCACATCAAATGTGCGTAATTTTGCATGTGCATTTTCATAGAGTCTGCCGGAAAGTGTGTATCCATATCCGGATTTTGAAGCAGGAGGTGCATAGTTTAGCGAAGCCAGAAATACATGTTCAAAATCACTCTCACCAGTAATCAGCGGAACAATGGGTGAGGCCGACGGTTTTAGCACCACATTGCTGTCAAACTGAAATCCATACATGCCAAAAATCGTCAAATAGCTAACATTTTCCAGTGCTACAGTATCGGAAAGGCTCTGTTTGGCAAGTGCGGCCACATCCGTTTTTGGATCAATGGCTATACTCTGTTTTAATAGTGCTTTACCCTGCCCGTTCTGCCCCAGATGGATGTAGCTAATCCCTTGCCCATAAAGGCTTTTCTGCTTAAATGACACATCGGCTAAATCAGCTTTTTTGAAATACTGAATAGCCAGAGGATATTTTTCTGTCTTTTCATTCACCATGCCCAACATATACAACGCGTATGCATCACCGGGTTTGCTTTTTAAGATGTTTTGAAAGGCTGCGCCGGCCTGTGAATAACGTTTCATTTGATACTGTAAATTGGCTAGGCGGGTATAGACCGGCATCGGGTTGGACACTCGCCTTGAAGCTCGTTGATAGGTATCAAGCGCAGCATCAAAATCCAGCATGTCCTCCTGAACCTTGCCGAGGCGGAATAATACCTGACCATTATTCGGGCTGGATTTCTGTAAATCCTGCAAGGCCCAGAGCGCCTCTTCAAGGCGACCGCTCTCATAATCCGCATCGATCTGGCTGAAAACCGTTGGGCTGGCCGTTCTAATTGCTGGCCTGGAAGCGTTTCTCCGGTGCGCTTTACTCAGCGGTTTGGAAACGTTGTTCCTGAGCGCTCTATTTCGATCTGCCCTGGATGGGAAAAAAGAGTGCTTATGGGTTCCGGTTTTTTTAGGTGAAAAAGTTGATTGGGGCTGCCTGTTCGAGGCCGGAGGTGGCTTATCAGTGAGACTAAAGTGCTCAACGACACCTGCGGCCTGGGGCGCAGCATGCGCGAACCGGATTGTGAAAACAGATATAAGTAATAATACAGATGCAAATAAACAGAATATTCCTTTCTTCATCCCCGCCAAGAAAATGTCCCCTCAATTCAAGATATGCCACCAAGTGGCAAAAAACAGTGTAACTATAGACTATTTTCTGAAGAAAGTAACGTAATGTTTTTTGCTTTAATAATATATACATGAGAGGACACAATGAGGATGCACTATTGGTGATATATCTGCTATAATCTGGCATTGTTTCTATTTGTCAGGCTTTGGTTTCTATCTAAAGAAATGAAAATATCTTCCGGGAGGGGAGTGATTTGACAGCTTCAGCGGCAAGATCGGCTATTGTGTCCGAGGTGAGGGGTGTTTCTGCACGTGGCTTGATTGCCTGCCACGAATGCGATGCCGTATATCGACTGGAAACACTGCCTGAAGGGGCGGCGGCACATTGCTCGTTTTGTGATGCGCAGTTGTATAAGCATGTGTCTTCGCATACTCTGGAACAGAGCATGGCGCTTCATTTTGCTGCACTGATGCTGTTTATTATCGCCAATACCTTGCCGTTTATATCGCTGAAATTTGCTGGCCGGGTGGAAACGGACATGCTGATGTCCGGGCCGATGGCGTTATTTAATATCGGTATGGACGGCATCGGGCTGTTGGTGTTGATGACCAGTATCCTGTTTCCCCTGCTGACCATGGTTGCCGCCCTGTACCTGCTGATTGCCGCCCGCCTTGATGTTCAACCGCCCGGCAAGGGTATGGTATATCGTATGGTAAGGTTCCTGGTGCCATGGAGTATGCTTGGTGTGTTTATGCTGGCGGTGCTGATTGCCATCGTTAAATTACTTGATTTGGCTGAAATTGAAGCGGGCATTTCCCTGTTCGCATTTGCAGCGTTGTTGCCGGTTAGTGTGATGGCGCAGCAGCGCTTTGACAGTTCACTATTCTGGCCGCATCAGTTCTGTGATGGTGGGCATGATGGTGGAGAAGGCGGCGAGATAAACCCCAACTCCGCGCTCAAAGGCGGATTGTTGCATTGCCATACATGCGCTTTGCTGGTGGAGCAGTCGAAGCACGGTTCACATTGCCCGCGTTGCGGCGACCATCTGCATGCGCGCAAGCCGGACAGTCTGGCGCGCACCTGGGCTTTGCTTATTGCCGCAATCGTGATGCTTTTGCCTGCCAATATTCTGCCCATTATGACCGTGATCCGATTCGGACAAGGCGAGCCCAGCACCATTCTGGCCGGTGTGGTGCATCTGATTGGCGCCGGCATGTGGCCGCTTGGTCTTATTATATTCTTTGCCAGTATCATGGTGCCGCTCAGTAAACTGGCGGCACTTGTGTTTCTGTTGTTTTCCGTACAACGAAAGTCCGCATGGAAACCCGATGATCGAACGCGGTTATATCGCGTGACGGAGATGATCGGATCTTGGTCGATGGTTGATATTTTTATTATCGGAATTCTGACGTCGCTGGTCAGCCTGGATGCACTGTCGACGATTCAGCCGGGTGCTGCGGCCAGTTATTTCGCTGCTGCTGTGGTATTGACCATGTTGGCGGCGCAAAGCTTCGATCCACGTTTGATTTGGGATGATATTGAGCGATGCAATGAACATGACGGTAATGATGCATTGACTGATGTATTACCGATGGAGCAAGCGCATGGCTGATACTCGGCATAAGCAGAGCAGCGAACCAGTGAACGATCCAGTGAGCAAACCGTTAAAACCGGTAGTGAAAATGCGGCAGGGTTTATCCATCGTCTGGTTGATTCCTTTGCTGACACTTTGTATCGGCGCCTGGCTGATTGTCAAAACCATTTCTGAACAAGGCCCGGAGATCACTATTACCTTGCATACGGCAGAAGGCATTGAAGCGGGCAAAACGCTGATTAAATATAAAG
>CAYUBK010000062.1:0-10416 GCA_964442955.1 uncultured Zetaproteobacteria bacterium
ACCAATGCATCTGAAGCCATTGCTCCGGATGTACAGGGTAGGATTGATATATCCGTATCGCGCAAGCATCTGGATACGGGACAAGCTGACCGTTTCTTTGGTGCAGAGCTGAAACCGGGGGGCTATGCGGTGTTGTGCATCGCAGACAACGGATCCGGCATGGACAAAAATACCATTGAACACATGTTTGATCCTTTTTTTACCACGAAATTTACCGGTCGCGGGCTGGGGCTGAGTGCTATTCTGGGTATTCTTCGAACCCATCATGCCGGTATCAATATTGAAAGCGAACCGGGGCAGGGCACCCGGATTTCCGCATGGTTGCCTTGCAGCGAGAAAGAAGTTTCTGTCAGGGTGGTGGAAGAGTCCGGACGTGATATGGAGCAAGCCGGATTAAGTGGTCGTGTGCTACTGGTGGATGATGAAGAAGGCGTTCTTCAGGTGGCCAGTCGCATGCTGGAAAAACTGGGGTTCGACGTTGTGACGGCCGGCAATGGCAAGCAGGCGGTGGAAATATTCAGTGCCAATCAGGATTTCTCATGGATTCTGCTGGATGTCACGATGCCGGAAATGGATGGCAATGCATGCCTGCAACGGCTAAGAGAGATCAAGCCGGATATCCATGTGGTCATGTCATCCGGGTATAATATAGAAAGCGCCCTGATTCCTGGACATGATTGTCGACCCGATGATTTTCTCACCAAGCCGTTCACCTTCGATACCCTGCGCGCAGCAGCGCTGCATGCGATGTGGCCTGAACAATCAAACTAGTGTGATATGCATCACCTAACTTGCTGATAATAATTCATGTATTTATAAAAAAATTATAATGTCTTGCTCATGCGTTTCTAACCCGAGCGCCGCACACTGCCGCCATCTGATTTGCACAGGAGGTTACTATGGCAATTCAACAAACGATTAAAAGTTATCTGGACGCAGTCGAGAAAAAATTCGGCATGGAGGCCAGAAAGAATACCGAACTGAAACATCGTGGCGGTTCCACATTCATGCTCAAACGGGCGGATGCGAATCATCCACAGGTGATTGATATGGGCAGTCTGACCCAGATGGCCAGACAGATGCAGACCAGCGTTTGATTTAAGGAAGATTACTTCCTCTCTCGACGAGGCCGGGTTTTCCCGGCCTCTTTTTTTGGCATCTTTACTCGCTATCCTCAGGCTGAAAGCCGATGGCGATATGAGAACCGTCGCAATATGGTTTCATATTTGAAGCGCCACAGCGGCACATGGCCGCGCCGGAACTTGTGCATACATCATTTCCCTCAGCATCAAGCAAGGTGAATAGCCCATCTATCTTCAACGGCCCGTTGGGCATGGCGTGAATGGATAATGTTTCGTCGCCTTCTTCAGATGATGGCAGTGGCACCAGCACTTTTCCATCGTCCCTGAAATTGATTTCACGGTGGCTATTATCGCAGTACGGCATGAGTCGGGATGCGCCGCAACGGCAGAATGCTGCACGGAAACCGGTTGAACGTTGTCCGTCCTCCGGCTTGCCATTCACACACATGCGCGCATGCACATACAATGGCCCGTCAGCCATAACTTGAACGGTATTGTGTTGTGGAGGCGAATCCATCGCCTGACCTGTCGCCTTATTGATGCAACGCAAGGCTCCGGTTGGGCATTGGGCACAGATGCGGGCAATATCCTCGGCGGGTGCGCCGTCCGGCTGCACCCAGCGGCCACGATGTTTGGTATTGAATACGTCAGGCAAATCGCGAGAGCAATCGCCGGTATGGATGCAGCGGCCAAGATCGAATTCAACCACGACTTCCTCGTTCTCGTAACGGTGTATTCGGCTCATAGATTTCCCCCCTGATGTCGGTTCGGTATCGGCTGAAGATAACAGAACATCGTCATCATGACGCGGCTAGTCCACAAAAGGCCCGTGCTGATGAATTGGCTCATGATGCGGCTGGCCAAAACACCACATCAACCTGGCCGCTGAATGACTATGAATTTCAACCTGCCTTTCCCCATCCACATAAGCGGCCTGACCCGCTTTCAAGCGGCATCCGCTTACTCTAATTTCTCCGGATAGCAGATAAATCAATCCGCGCGCAGCTTCCGCAATAGCCCGATCATCACGGGCATCAGGTACCATGATGATGTCGAGATACTCCACTTGCGTGTGCAGGCTGATCGAGCCGGCCTCACCAACGATTGTGCGAACGGTAACGCCGTCACGATCAGATTCCGGAATCTGATCCGCCTGACATTGCTGATATGCCGGTTCAACAGATTTCAGTCGTTGCGGCAAGTTAATCCATAGCTGAATACCATGCGCTCGGCCATCAGGAAATTCGGAGTGCACCATACCGCGTCCTGCGGTAAAACGCTGCGCGCCACCGGCATGCACTGTGCCATGATTGCCCAGATTATCCGCATGTTTCATGCAGCCGTCGAACAAATATGTGATGGCTTCAAAACCGCGATGAGGGTGGTCGGGAAAGCCGCCGCCGACAATATCGAAATGATCCCACAGTACAAACGGATCGTAGTTGCGTAATCCGGCAACCGGCATCAGTCGCTTCACAGTAACGCCGTCGCCTTCCGGTACCGTGATGCTGTTTACAATCGTAATACTCATGATGAAAACCTGTCGCGGTGATGCGCCATGTTGAAATCCAGCGCAGGGCCCTTTGGCACGATGCGGGTTGGATTGATCGATTCGTGGCTGTAGTAATAATGCTGCTTGATGTGATCGAAATCGACCGTTTCGGCAATGCCGGGCTGCTGGTAGAGATCGCGCAGGAAGCCCGAGAGGTTCGGCATATCGGCAATGCGATTACGGTTGCTTTTGAAATGTCCGAAATAAACAGCGTCGAAGCGGATCAGGGTGGTGAATAACCGCCAGTCAGCTTCGGTGATTTGGTTGCCGACCAGATAACGCTGCTTTGACAGCCTCGCTTCCACCTGATCGAGTGCAGCGAACAGGTGATCAAAAGCTTCCTCATAAGCTGGCTGAGCCGTGGCAAATCCGCAGCGATAGACGCCGTTATTGATATTGGCATAAACAAAGGCGTTAATCTCATCAATCCCAGCGCGCAAGGCCGCCGGATAATAATCATCGCCGTTGCCGGTCAGGCTGTTGAATGCCGAATTGAACATGCGGATGATCTCGGCTGATTCGTTGCACACAATAGCCCGCTCCTGTTTGTCCCACAAAACCGGCACGGTGACCCGGCCTGAATAGTGCGGATCGGCCAGCGCATAGAGTTGGTGGACATGGGTAAAACCGTACAGCGGCTCCGGTTCGGCAAACTGCCAGCCCTGATCAAGCATATGCGGCTGCACGATGATGACCGGGATGATCGACTCCAGACCTTTAATCTTGCGGAAAATCAGGGTGCGATGTGCCCACGGGCAGGCCAGGCTAACATACAGGTGATAACGATCCGGCTCGGCGGGAAATCGTGCATCGCCGAGCCTGCATTGGAACTGCGATTGGGCGCGGTGAAACCGCCCATCTTTTTTTGAGGCCCATACGCCATCGTCTGTTTCCCATCGACCATCAATCATCATGCCCATACAGGCCTCCTTGTTATCACTGTCACATCCACACTGCCGCAGCAAAGCCCCAAAAGGCCAGATAGAAAAACAGCACTGCAGCTGTGCAGCGAAACAGTTTTGTCGATTCGGATGTGCGCAGCAGCCATGCGCCACCAGCCACCACGAGCAGCAACTCCAATGGCGCAATAAACTGGCCGTAGTGCGCCGGATCCCAGTAGGAAAGCGGGCTGGCAAAACGGAAGTCGAACAATGGCCAGAAATGGCGATGTGCATCATCGTGATGCAATGGAAAATCGAATAACGAATGCATGACCATGCTGGCAAAGAAAATGGAGGCCGCCTGCATACGCGCGCGCCATGCCAGTAACCACGCCAGCCCCAGCAGCGGGAAGGAATGAAAGGCATCGAACACGGCTTGCCAGCCGCTATCGAAATAGCCATCGCGCCAGATGGCGCGTTCGCTTAAGCCCTGCAATCGCGACCACACGTAGAACAAAAACATGGGCGCATCGGGCAATAATGCGCCGGCCACAATGGCAATCGCATGCGTTTCACGTGCAGATTTGCGAAACAGCAGTAAATTGACGATAGCATGCGCAGGCGTGTTCACGTTTTTCTTATGATGCAGAACAGCGCCTTGGGCGGTTTTTCCATTACGGCAGACGTAAAATATGTGTTTTGAGCCTCGATCAGTTCGAAACCATCTGCAAACAAGCGGCGAATATCCGTTTCATTATAACGGCAAGGCGGCCCCATTTCGCTGGTCTCATCCTTGTGAAAACATTTGAGTAGCAATAAGCCTTGCGGTTTAAGCAAGCGTCTTAGCGTGGCCAGATAGGCCTGTTGGTCAGCGCTTTCATCAAAGCAGTGGAAAATACCGCGGTCCAGAATCAGATCGAACGGATTTCTCAGCCTTGAATCCAGTACATCATCGACATGACAGGTAATGGACACGCCTTCTGCTTCAGCCAGTAGCAGGGTCGATTCAACAGCGCTGTGCGATATATCGGTAGCCGTCACCGTAAACCCGCGTTTAGCCAATGCGATGGTTTGCGTACCGGGACCACAGCCAATATCAAGCACCTGCCCTTCGGTCAGTTCCGACTGCGCCAGCGCACGTTCAAAGTCAGCATCCAGCCCGTGATGAAACCATGGCAATCGCTCCACCGAAGTCTCCTGATAACGCGCTTCCCAGCCTGCCGCAGCAGGCGGCTTCCAGGCTTCGCCCCACAGGCCGGCATGCACGATTTCCTGCAATGGCTTACGCGTTCTTGAGGCAGATTCCATGGGCTGGAAATCGTCATCCAGCGCCGCCACGTCGCCCGGATAACCCAGCGCCGTGACGCTCATAACATGCATGGTTTCAGGAATCGCCAGATGCTGTTTCAATATATCGGCGTCAAAGCCGCCCATCTGGTGCGTTGCCAAACCCAGTTGCATCGCTTGCAGGCACAGGCAGATGGTGGCCTGACCGGTATCATACTCTGCCCAGCGATTCGGGTTGCCGTTGTGGGAAAATGCGTGTTCGGCCACAGCTACAATCAACACCGGCGCATGTCGCGCCCACAGCTGATTTTTTGGCGCCAATGTGGCAAGCGCCCTGTGCCAACTCTCCGCATCCACAAAACGGTCGGCGACGATATAATGCCATGGCTGTTCGCCGAAACAGGATGGCGCCCAGCGCGCCGCCTCAAGACAGGTGGCGAGTTGTTCTGTTTCAACCGGTTTATCCGGATTAAAAGCGCGCGTGCTCCAGCGTTTTGCAAACAAACGCTTAACCGGCGCCTGCACATTCATGCGTAGTTGTGCCATACCATTCTCCTGTTTAACCACAAAGACACAAAGAAGATCAATCACCTGTGTTTCTGTTTTTGAACCCTTTGTGTTTTTGCGCCTTCGTGGCGACTTATAGCTCTATGTGGGTGCCGTCGCAGAAGGGCGGGTTTTTCGTCTGTTTGCACTGGCACAGGGCGACATTTCTTGCCTCGGTGATTTCGAACTCTTTCGGCGTGAATTCGCTACCCTCATGCGAGCCGTCGCAAAATGGCTGATTATTCGATTTCCCGCAGGCGCACCAGTAGTAGGTGCCCGGTTCCAGCCTCAAAATGGCTGGTTCTTTAGCTGCAATCGTTGCTTTACTCATGCTTGCCTCCCTGTTTGTGGTGCTGTTTACGCATCTGCTTGTGAAACGCGGTGAATTCATCCCGGCTGATCGAGCCATCGTGATTGGTATCCATCTTATCAAAATGCGCCTGATGGTCTTTCTCATCCAGCACCCCATCGTTATTGGCGTCCATGTGGGCAAAGCGTTTTTCCGCCCGTTGGATTGCAGCGGCCATAAATTCGGACTTGGTTGTCTTGCCGTCATGATTTGCATCAGCCTGCTTAAGCATGCCATGCATGCCACCGTGATGCCCCATGCCTTCAGCCATTGCCGATGTAGCAATGAACGACAGCATGGCAGTAGATATAATGATGGTTTTTTTCATGTGATTTCTCCTTTGGTTGATTTCAGAATAGTTTGGTGCGTACGCCTTCGATAGAGAGGAATATCTCCACGTTTTCAGCCACAGCGCCGAGCATGCCGGATTTTTTCATTCTGTAATCGGACAAGTGCAACGTCGTATGCCCTTCAAATCCGCGCCGGTAGCCGCCCCACGGGTCGGGACCGGTGCCGATCTGGGTGACACCGATAGCAATATTTCTGGTGATGCCATGCAGCGTCAGCTTCCCCTTCAGAACGCCGGTTTTCTTGCCGGTAGATTCATAGGACGTACTGGTAAATGTCGCCTTGGGATACGCGCCCACATCGAAAAAGTCTGCGCTAAGCAGGTGTTTATTACGTTCGGCATGGTTGGTATCAAGACTGGCCGTATCAATGCTGACGCTGACGCTGTTTTTTTCGGGTTTGCGTTCATCATAAGAGAAATGGCCGTTAAAGGTGCGAAATGAACCGAGTAGCCAGCTAAAACCCAGATGTTTCACCTTGAACTGGATAAAGGCGTGCTGCCCTTTAATGTCGAAATCGTATTGCTCGGCGTTAGCCGGCATGGATGTGACGATCAATAGCGCCGCCGCAATCAGTGTTTTAAATATCATGTTTCACTCCCTGATCGTCATTCCCACGAAGGTGGGAATCCAGTATTTGCAAGGTTCGAGTGGATACCCGATCAGAGTCGGGTATGACGAAATAGTTTAAATTGGACAGTTGTGGCATTTCTATTCTCCTCAGTTATTTTGAGATATTCCCAGCATACGCAACAACGTAATGTCTTTATCAATCCAGTGATGTTTAAGCGCCGCTGCCGCATGCAATCCGGCCAGGCCGATCATGGCCCAGGCAGCAGCCCAATGTATTTTTCCAATCAGATCAGCCTGTTGCTTGTCGAAGGTAAACGTGGCTGGCATCGTGAACAGGCCGAACACATCAATACCGACCCCTTCAGCCGTTGGAATCAGGTAACCGGAAATCAACACCGTAAACATCAGCACATAATGCAGGCGATGCACGCCCAATGCCACGATTTGCTCCCACCACGCTCCCATGAGTTCCGGGCGCGTGTTGATCAAGCGCCACAGGATGCGGAAGATCAACAACAGTAATAGAAGTATGCCGATCCCCTTGTGTATTTCCGGCGCATCGTGATACCAGCGATCATAGTAGGTCAGGGTGGTCATCCAGTAACCCAGCGCAAACATGCCGAACAGGGCAAGCGCCATCAGCCAGTGCAGACCAATCGATACGAGTCCGTACGATGTGGATGTATTACGCAGCATTGCCTCTCCGATTCATTGGGATGGGTTGGAACAGCCGAGATACTATGGCCCTGATGATTCAGAAAAAGCATAAATAATTGATAGACTTGATATATAAAACGAATCATTTATCATGACCTACATGACACTGGAACAGTTGCGCGCCTTATGCGCAGTCGTCGAAACCGGCGGCTTCCATGCCGCCGCCGAATCCTTATTTCGTAGCCAGTCCGCCATCAGTATCGCCATCAAAAACCTGGAACATGAGCTTGGCCTGTCGCTGTTTGACCGCGCTGGCTACCGTCCGGTGCTGACGACACAGGGACAGGTGCTCTACGGCAAAGCACGCAGTCTGCTTTCCCGCAGTGAAGAATTTTCCAATATCGCCAGCCATTTTGCACAGGGCGAAGAAACAGAAATATCCATTGCACTGAGCGCCATTGCGCCGGTGGAGCAGGTGCTGGGTGTGATCAAACAGATTTCAGAATCCGCGCCAGCCACCCGCATGAGCCTGCAAATTGAAAACATGGGTGGAACGCTGGAGCGTTTGCAGGATAGAGAGGTCGATTTCGCCATTGCCGAACGATTGATGCCGATGGGTCACCTTGAAGAAGTACGCCTGAGTTCGACTGAAATGGTCAGCGTAATTTCCGCAGACTTCCCATTGGCGACACGATACCCCGCCATCGGGGTGGCTGATCTGGAGCAATATGTTCAGGTCGTGGTGCGCGATACCAGTCGCAATCAGCCCCGGCAAAGCGCCGGCGTACTCGAAGGCGCTTCGCAATGGCTGGTCAACGATTTCGATATGAAGAAGCGTATGATTTTATCCGGCTCGGCCTGGGGGCGCATGCCCCGCCACCGTGTCGCCGAAGAACTGACTGATGGCCGGTTACTGGTTTTATCTGGCAAGCAGTTGGAGCCATTGAAAATCGATATGTATCTGTTCCGCCGCGCCGATGAACCCATGGGGCCAGTCAGTGAACGCCTGTGGCAATTACTGCAAAAATGTAAGTATTAACCAAGCATAACTGGGCGTGTTTTTTGCGCTCCAAGTAACTTGTTATACTTTCTTTCACTGCTATTTCCTTAACCGGGCGCCTTTGGTGCGGGATGTCGGCTATGTATAGCTTTTGTTTCCACCTGTGCTTAACGCGCAGGTTTGTTTCATGTTAATATGGCCGCAAGTCGTAATGTCATCAGGTGTTTTGCGACAAAAAGTTCCGGATTGATGTTATAACTTGCCACTTGGAGGCCTGTTTTAGATGAGTATTCCATTTCAGCAGAAGTTTCATGTGGGGCGCTATATTGTTCAGCAAAAGATACGCGGCAATCGACGCTATCCGCTGGTATTGATGCTGGAGCCGTTATTTCGCTGCAATCTTGCCTGCTCCGGTTGCGGAAAAATCGATTATCCTGACGAAATACTCAACCAGCGACTCAGCGTGGAAGATAGTCTGGCCGCAGTGGATGAGTGCGGCGCACCGATTGTATCCATTGCCGGAGGCGAGCCGTTGATTCACAAAGATATGGCGCAAATTGTAGCGGGCATCGTGGCGCGCAAAAAATACGTGTATCTATGTACCAATGCACTGTTGTTGAAAAAGAAAATGGCCGAATATCAGCCAACGCCCTATTTGACCTTTTCGATTCATCTGGATGGTTTGCGCGCTCGCCATGATGCATCTGTCTGTCAGGACGGCGTATTTGATCAGGCGGTCGATGCTATCAGCGCTGCCATTGCAAAGGGGTTTCGAGTCACTGTGAACTGCACTTTTTTCCAGGGCGAGTCAGCCGATGAGGCGGCAGATTTCTTTGATGCCATGATGGCGCTTGGCGTGGAAGGAGTCACGGTTTCGCCGGGATTCAGTTACGAGCATGCGCCCGCACAGGATGTGTTCTTGCAGCGCACTGCAACCAAGCAGTTATTCAGAGATATTTTTAAATTACAAAAGCAACGGAAAAAACAGGGTATCAATTGGGCATTCAACCAGTCGAGTATGTTTCTGGATTTTCTGGCCGGTAATCAGAGCTACCATTGCACGGCCTGGGGCAATCCGACCCGCAATGTGTTCGGTTGGCAGAAACCCTGTTATTTGCTGGTCGATGAAGGCTATGCGGACAGTTTTCAGTCGTTAATGGATGATACCGACTGGGATCGTTATGGCACCGGACGCAATCCCAAATGTGCAAACTGTATGGCACATTGCGGTTATGAGCCGACGGCAGTCTGTGATACCACCGAGCACCCCATGAAAGCGCTGCGAGTCGCCTTGTTCGGCCCGCGTACAGATGGCCCGATGGCGGAGGAACTGCCTGTCTTATATCAGGAAGAACTGCATGAGGAAAAACGCAGCATCCCTATTCGGGTTGATAACAGTGTTAAAGTTGACTAGAAACCTGTGGTTGCTGCTGCTGTTCATGCCATTTCAGGCCGGGATAGCGGCTGAAGTAGCTGCGGGTGCCGCTGTCGATGTGGTGGCACATTTCCAATCGGAATTGTTATCTGTCATGCGAGATGCAACGGCACTTGGGTTTGAGGGGCGTTTCGCGCAACTGGAGCCAGCGGTAAAGCAGAGCCATGACCTGCCCCGTGTCGCACGCCTGACAATCGGCCGTCGCTGGCGTTCATTGGATGCTCAACAACAGGCCCGTTTTGTAGATACGTTTACACGCCTTGTGATTACAACCTATGCGCATCAGTTTCATGCTTATTCCGGTGAATCATTCAACAGCAAATCCGTCAGGTCTTTGAAGCGCGGGCGCATGCTGGTGCGCACGGAACTGATCAAGTCTAATGGCAAACGCGTGCATCTGGATTATGTATTAAATCATCGCAATGGCCGCTGGCTGATTATGAATATCATTGCTGACGGGGTTAGTGATCTGGCCCTAAAACGGGCGGAATATTCCAATGATATAAAAAGGAATGGCTTCGAGCATCTGCTATCCGTACTGGAAGGAAAAATCGCTCAATATAAGTAGCTGATGAACAAATCGGGCTAAATGTTGCCATGCAGACCTTGCATGATATTGTTCGCGACCCCATCGCCACAGGGTGATGGGTTTTAACGATTGGAAGGGTGGCAGAGCGGCTGAATGCACCGGTCTTGAAAACCGGCGA
>CAYUBK010000063.1:0-10137 GCA_964442955.1 uncultured Zetaproteobacteria bacterium
CCGCTACTTCATCGCAATCGGCAAAGCGGGAGCAATGGATACAGACTGTCCAGATTTTGTGGGGAAGGCTTTCTTTGGATACAATGGCATAGCCCTGTTTGATGAAAAAGCCGGTAACATAAGTCAGGGCAAACACCTTGCGCACACCGAGGCTCTTTAGCCATTGCTCGCAGCCTTCAACCAGCATCTGACCTATGCCGTGTTTCTGCTCATCCGGCTTAACTGCGAGTGAGCGTACTTCAGCCAGATTTTCACCGTAGATATGGGCGCATACTGCACCCGCCAAGCTTCCATTAACGTCAGCGACCAGAAATTCCTGTAAATGCTGGAAAATATTATCGCGGTCACGCATCAGAATAATATCGTGTTCGGCATAGGGCAGCAGCAGTTGATAAATGGATTCAACATCGTCCACGGTCGCATTGCGAATTTGAATCGACTGGGTCACGGGTTGGATCATGACAAAGCCGCCGCCTGCCCACGCGCAAGAATCTCGCGCGCATGCTGTAGCGATTGCTCGCCTGCACCGCCGAGCATGCGGGCGATTTCACTTTGGCGGGACTGCGCTTCGATGATTTTCAGACTGGTAATGGTGCGCCCGTTTTTCTCCGCCTTGCTGATCACCACCTGATGATCGGCGCACGAAGCCACCTGCGGTAAATGCGATATCACCAGCACCTGGCGCTGCTTGCCCATGCGAGCCAGTAATTCTCCCACGCACCACGCTGTTTCGCCGCCAATGCCGGTATCGACTTCATCAAATACGGCCAGATACGGCATATCCTCCAGTGCGCCACAACCCTTGAATGCCAGAACCAGACGCGACAGCTCGCCGCCGGAAGCCACCGCCGCCAGATCACGCCACGGCTCACCCGGATTGGACATGATTTGAATACCAACCGAATCCCAGCCACAGTCATGCCAGGCTGATTCATCTGATTCAGGGCGCACATCAAAACGAATCTGCATGCCCGCCAATGCCAGCTTATCCATAAATGGGCGCAACTCGGCCACCAATGCATCACCACCGGTTTTACGCGCAGCACTCAGCGCTGAAGCGCATTGCTGATAGCGCGCACCCGCCTGCTCCAGAGCCTGCAATAAAGCCGCTTCATCCCAGCCAGCCGTATCCAGTCCGGCCAGGCGATTCTGCCAATCATCCATCAGCGCCAGCAAACCGGCTTCATCACAATTATGCCGACGCATAGCCTCGTGCAGATCCATCAGCCGCTGCTCGGATTGCTGCAGCCCGATTTCATCAAAAGACTGCTCCAGTACACTGTGCAATTCGGGTGTGATTTCGCCCACCAACGCATCCACCTGATCAAGCATTTCCCTGCTGCGATGCAAGCCCGCATGAAAATCCTCTGCGCTGACAATGGCGCGGCCTGCCCGGGCAATCAATTCACGCACCGAAGGCTCCGCCTCATCGAGCAATTGCACAGCATTAGCAGCAGCCTGCTGAATCTGGGCATGATGACGCCCTGCATCCACTTCGGTTTGCAATGCATCGGCCAGTTCATCATTAATATCCAAGGCTTCCAGACGAGCTAGTTGTTCACGCATCCAGGCTGACTGCTGTTCGGTTTCGCCGCGTTCAGAATGCAGCGACTGCAAGCGGGATTTGAGTTGCCGCCAATCGCTATACGCCGCCTGCATATCATCAAGCAGTATTGATGGGACACGCGCATCCAGTAACTGCTGCTGCACCGAATCCTGCATTAGCGCCTGATGTTCATGCTGACCATGCATATCCAGACACTGTTTACCGATTTGCTGCACCGTTTTCAACGGCGTCGGTACGCCATTGATATAAGCACGCGAACGCCCTTCCGCAGTCACCACACGCCTGAGAATAAGCTCACCATCAACATCGATATCCACTGCCTTGAGAAGTAAAACCAGCCGCGCATCCAAACCTTCCCATACCGCCGTCACTTCCGCCTTGTCGGCCCCGTGGCGCACCCAATCCGCACTGGCTCGTGCCCCGAATACCGCCCCCAGCGCATCGCCGAGCATGGATTTACCGGCCCCTGTTTCGCCAGTGAATACAGTCATGCCGGCAGCCAGTTCAAGATGAACCTGCTCAATCAGGGCAAATTGCTTAACAGTAAGAGAGGTCAACATGTTTATTCCTTAATCAACCTCAAGCTGGCCGGCCCAGTGCAGTTTGCTTCGGAGCACTTCAAAATAATGCCTGTCCGGCTGATAGACCAGCGATACAAGGCCACCTTTGCGGATGCGGACATGATCGCCCTGCTGCAATTGCGATAATTCCTCTCCGTCCAGGTTCACCGCTGCGCCATGGCGCGATTCCACCAGGTTCAATTCCACCGCATCATCTGCCGATATCACGACTGGGCGATTGGACAGGGTATGCGGACAAACGGGAACGACATTGATGGCATTGACTGACGGATGCACAATCGGGCCGCCGGCAGATAAAGCATAGGCCGTAGAGCCAGCCGGCGTTGCCAGAATCAGGGCATCACCGCGCATGCGAAAGACAAACTGACCCCGCACTGCCATTTCAAAACCAATCATGCGTGGCACCGCACTGCGTTCGAGCACCACATCGTTCATGGCATTGCCCTCGGCCAGTTTCTGACCACCACGCCATACTTCCGCATGCAGGGTAAAATGATGAATAGTTTTCAGATTACCGAGCAGAATATCCTCAACCACTTCAAACATGCTGCCGACAGGCGTATCGGTAAGAAACCCGACCCGACCCAGATTGATGCCAACAATCGGGGTATTCGAATCAATAAAATGACGCGCCACATGCAGCAATGTGCCATCGCCGCCAAGCACGATCATCAGATCAACCGCCTGCGGCATGTCAGCCGGAGCCAAACATGTATATTCCGGCGACAAAGACACTTCACCGCTCAGACTGCTATCCACGAAAACACCACACCCCCGCCGCACCAGCCAGTCATGCAATTCGCACAGCAGGACGCGGGCGCGCGCATCGTTGGGTTTAAGGCTGATGCCGATGCGTTTCATCGGGAGGACCCCTTCCAGCCTGTGGGTTGAACATGGCACTGAAAGCACTGATCTGCCTTTGTATGACCCTTAGGCTGAGGGTGGATGCCAGCATTGCCATGGCATACCATACAGGAGGCCTTGCTGGTAGCTGCGCGATGCGTTGCATCATCAGGCACCGGTTTGGTTGTGCGCTCGCTTGTCCCCAGTACCAAAAGCAGGACAACCGCTGCGATAATACCAAGAAAAATCAAATCTCGTTTGCCCGGCTGCCATTTCAGTTTTTGCTGATCGCTCATGTGTTCTCCTGACTAAGCTCGTTAAGCAGGCCACTCTGGCCGATTCGCCATTGGTATGCCATATCAGATTCAACTGCAATACTTTTGTTTTTTTAGCAGGCGCTGGTAGCTTGCGCCACCCATCGGAAACATTGCCCGATTAAAATTGATACCAAGAGGATACAAATATGAATGTTGATCAGCATTTAAAAGTTGCACAGTGGCACATTGAACAGGCACGCCTGCATGCGACCACCCAACATACCTGTGGCTGCCCGGTAAACGAGCACTACCAGAAAATCATTGATGAAGTCGAAGCCGGTAAAATCGAAGAAGAACTGGCCTGCTCAATCGATTAAACAAACGGTTCGTATCGTTTAAAGCCGCCCTTTCCGGGGCGGCTTTTTTTATGCCCTAACGCGCATAATTTGTTCAATGTGACCCCAACCCGCAATAAACCCATAATTTGCAAATCGAGTACCCAAGTGTTATAATCAGGTATTGTTCGCGGCAGAAATCAACTAATGGGCTGAATGCATGCCCAAAGGAGAAAAGATATGAACATTCTGCAAGATCATAAACTCACCATCGTAGCCGGCTTTGTACTCACTGCGATCCTCATCGGCATTGCCACAGCAACCGGTGGCGGATTATCTGGCGATGAAATGCTTGGCGCTGCTGCACGCTGGGGTCACTTCCTGGCTGGCATCACCTGGATTGGTCTGCTCTATTATTTCAATTTTGTGCAAGTCCCATCGCTTGGCGGCGTATCCGCCGATACCAAGGCTGATTTATTCAAGGAAGGTAGCATTGTTCGCCGGGCGCTGTTCTGGTTCCGCTTTGCCGCCATGTTCACCGTCGCATTCGGCCTGTTGCTACTGCTCGGTCTGTGGAAACAGGGTGGTGCAGCCGCTATCAGCACCGATATCATGATCGGTGCCACCTTCGGCATCATCATGTGGATCAATGTCGCTTTCATTATCTGGCCAAACCAGAAAAAGGTGATCGGCATCGTTGAAGCCAGTGCCGATGAAAAAGCAGCAGCTGGCAAGAAAGCACTGATGGCCAGCCGCATCAATACCTTGCTGTCGATTCCGATGCTATTCTTTATGGCATCCAGCGCCCACTTCCAGATATTCAACTAAGCGCAAAAAACGAAAGCGCAAAAAAGCCTCTGCTTCGGCAGGGGCTTTTTTTGTCCCCGTCAACTTTCAAATATCTGGAATGATACTGGCTTCGTAAAACTAGCACGCTTCTTGCTAGAGTACTCACCAAACCCTGATTTCAGGTAAAAATAACACTCGAATAATCGGGAGGTTTGACGTGGACATAGCAACCCTGATCGGCATTGTCGTTGCATTTGGACTGGTGGTATTTGCCATTGGCAGTGGTATTTCCAGCTTTATCGACCCGCCATCGATGATGATTGTCATTGGCGGCACGGTCGGCGTATTACTGGTGGGGTACCCGCTGGCCAAATGCATTGGAATTATTGGCGTGGTGATGAAAACCTTCATGTACAAGGTTGATGCCGGAGCCGAGGTGATTGCCAAACTGGTAGAACTGGCTCAAACCGTGCGCAAGGATGGTATTCTGGCTCTGGAGTCCGAAGTCGGAAATATCGAGAATGAATTTATGTCCAAAGGTTTACAAATGGCCATTGACGGCCAGGAACCTGCGGCGATTGAAGATATCCTTTATATGGAGATGGATAAAGTATCCGAGCGCCATGCTTCCGGCGCTGATATGTTTACCGCGCTTGGCACTTACGCGCCCTCCATGGGCATGATCGGCACACTAGTCGGGCTGGTGCTGATGCTGCAAAATATGTCCGATCCTTCTTCTATTGGCCCGTCGATGTCGATTGCTCTGCTGACCACATTCTACGGTGCGCTGATGGCCAACATCCTGTTCTTGCCCATGGCCGGAAAACTGAAAACGCGCAGTAAGGAAGAGTTGCTGATCCATGAAATTATTCTGGTCGGCATCCAGTCACTGGTGGCCGGAGAGAACCCTCGCGTCATGGAGCAGAAGCTGCTCGGTTATCTACCACCAAAAGAACGTAAATCCTCATTTGACTAACATGAAACAAATCATGCGCGTCAAACAGGAACAAGTAGCGTAACCATGGCCAAACGCGATAAAAAGCCGGCACCACTCCCCTTCCCTTCAGATCCGGGTGCGGCGCTGTTTCTGGAACTGATGATGCAGATGCTGGCATTTTTCATCCTGCTCACCTCCTATGCGGTGATCGTGGAAGATAAACGTCTGGCCGCTATGGGTTCGCTGGCCGGAACATTCAATCCGCTACCACGTGGCGCCAATCTGTCTAAAGGTCAGGGCCCGGCATTGCCAGCCAAGAATATCGTAAAGGGAGCAACCGCCCCCAAGCGAACCGCCAAAGAATTGACGGACATCTCAAAAGAACTCGGTCTGGAAGACTCGATGACCATATTGCCGCTGGACCAGGAGACCGTACGGGTGCGTTTCAATGAACATATTGCGTTTCAACCCGGCAAGGTTCAACTGTCGCAGAAATCTCTGGCACTCATTGACAAGCTGGCTGTCAGTTTTAGCAAGCCAGAAGTGATCGAAACCCGTATTGAAGGGCACACCGATGATACACCGATGAAAGGGGGCGCTTATACATCCAACTGGGAACTCTCTGCAGCCCGGGCCATGAGCGTATTTCTTGCTTTGGCAGAGCGTGGCGTACCAGCGACGCGCATGATTGCCGGCGGCATGGGAGATAAGCATCCGGTACCAGGTTACCCCGATCTGGATCGACGCGTTGATATCACTCTTAAATTTCGTCCGGTCACTGACAAAAATGTTGAACAGGGCATTATCCATCAAAAGCAACGCCCTGCCATTGCCAAGCCGAGTTTCTAATGGCTAAGAAAAAAAAATGGCCCGTAGAATACCAGCCCAATACCGAAGCCTGGATGACGACTTTTGCAGATCTGGTCAGTCTGATGCTAACCTTCTTCATCCTGTTAATCTCCATGTCCACCATGGATAAAACCGGCCTGTCCGATATTGAAACCTCATTTCGCAAAGCCGTCTCTGTATTCAATAGCGGTGCGGGAACTGAAATACAGATTATTCCGCCATTTGAAATGCAAAAGCTTGTATCGCCACGTGAACTGATGCTGGCCATGCGCCAGAACAGCATGTCTATGCTGAAAAACAGTACGCTGGAACACAAGGTGAAAGGCATTATCATCAAAGACCGGCTTTATTTGCGCGTCCCGGATTCAGTGTTGTTTGACAAGGGTAGCGCAAAACTGAAACCGGAGCATGTGAAAACGCTTAAAAAGCTCGCTCAGATGCTGGCCATGACGCCGGGTAAAATTCGCGTTCAGGGTCACACCAATAGCAATCCTGATCTGAATGAGTCTGCATTTGGCGACCCCTGGGCCTTATCGCTGGCCAGAGCGGCATCAGTCTTGCATGTACTGGAAGATGAAGGTGTCAATCCGGCCCGACTGTCGCTTAACGGTTATGGCCCTTCCCGACCTGTTTCAACGGAAGCCACCCCGTTTGGCCGCAGTAAAAACAGACGGGTAGAGATTGTAATATACAAATGATGATGGCTTAGTAAAAAGGTCATGGATGGACTTTATACTGAATATGCTCAATGTTGAAAAAAACACGATGAACGTGGAGGAATATCATGGCAGATAATGAAGAAACCGAGAGCAAATCCGGCGGCGGTCTGCTACCGATCATCAATCTGGTATTGCTCGTACTTGTATTGGCAGTCGGCGGCTTTGTGGCCTGGAAACTGATGAATATGGAACAACCCGCCGATCAAGCGCCTGCCGCTGTTCAACAGACGGATGAAACAACCATACCGGAGGCTGACGATGATGCCGATGCAGCACCCATACCGTTGGATATTGACAACCTCACCATCAACCTGGCCGATACAGACAGAGAACGTTATCTGCGCGTTAAAATAACGCTGTATTGTCGCAGTGAAGAGGCCAAGGCCAAAGTGTCCACGCACATGCTTGAAATCAAGGATCTGCTACTCTCCGCCATTAGCGGCAAGAAGTTCTCCGATATTCGTACACCACAGGGCAAGTATGAATTGAAAGAGGATCTTACTGAGCGTATCAATCGAATCGTTGGAGGAAATCCGGTGAAAAAGCTGCTATTTACCGATTTCGTTTCACAGTAATGAGCTACGCAATGATGATAAACTTGAATAACAGGGCAATGGCATCATGACTGAACCGATTCTGGCTCCGGATGAGATCGAGGCACTGATGGCTGAAGTAGCGCCATCCGAACATGTGGACGCCATGTTCGCGTCCCTGCCCCCGGTCAGGCAGCCGGAGAAGGTAGAATCTTTTCATTTTGACAGCGCTGATGAAGACAGCCCTGACCGCTACCCGATGTTTGTGAATCTACAGGAACGTCTGGTTGAAATGCTGGATGAACAATGGGATGAGCTGTTTAACAGAGATATCACCATTCAGGTTTCCCGACTGGAAAACAACATATATAAAGACCTTATCACGAACGATAAACCCCAGGTTTATTTTGTCTTTGAAGTGGAAAATTATGGCCGCATGCTGTTCACCTTTGATACAGCAATTATTGTCGCCTTTGTGGATGCCATGCTGGGCGGCGATGGTGAATCCACCGATAACCCACAAACATTATCACCAGTCGAACTGCGTTTGTCTGAGCGTATTGCCGAAAAAATGGCTATCCTGCTCAGTAATTTGTGGGCGCCTGTGCATGCGCTGACATTCAAGCCATATAAGCTGGATTACGACCCTCAATTTCTGGCCGTCACAGGTGCTATGGAAAAGTGTTTCAGCGCCCATTTCGAGGCTAAGATCAGTGATGAACTAACCGGCCAGATGGGCATTCATTATCCGCGCCCGTTTCTGGAACCCATGCTCGAACTGCTGCGCGTAACGCTCAGTGATGAGCCCACTGAAATTGATACTGAATGGACCAACAGCCTGATGCAACGCATTTCCAAGACACCTGCTGAAATGCGCTTTGAACTGGGAAGATGTCAGATTGATATCGGCACTTTTCTTTCACTTAAGGAAGGCGACTTTTTACCCCTGAAAACAAGACAGGCTGATTCATGTTTGTTATGGATTGAGGATATTCCCGTATTTGAAGCCAAAGCCGGAGAACAAAACGGCGTACTGGCTGCAGAAATTGTCAACAGCATTCACCCCGGAGGTTAACCATGACAGATGAGGCCATTACAGAAAACCAGGCGCCCGCCGAGCAAAACAACGGCCAGGCCGCTAATCTTGAATCTATTATGCACGTACCTCTGGAGATCAGCGTGGAGCTTGGCCGCGTCAAGTTACCGCTGCACAATATTGCTCGCATGAACAAAGGCATGGTGATCGAGATGAATAAAGAAGCCAATGCAGAAGTCCAGATTCTTGCCAATGGCAGCATCTTCGCCAAAGGTGAAGTGGTCTCAACCGGAGACAAACTGGCTGTTCGTATCACCGAGATTGTCCCCGCCACAGCCCGCATCAGTTCGCTTTCCTAAACACGGCTGACACACACTATGGACACCAATTTGCTGGCAATGGTGCTGCAATCACTGCTGGGACTCAGCCTTGTTCTGGGCCTGTTTGCGCTGATTATATGGGGCGTTCGCCGCTTCCAGCATCATAGCGGAAATGCAGTTGAACGGGATTTCAAAATCATCCAGCGCCTGCACCTGGACAATAAAAACAGCCTTGTTGAAATTCGCCATCAGGGCCGCCACTACCTGCTCGGTCTGTCTCCCGGCGGCATGGTGCAACTGCATAGCGATCATGCACTAAGCACAGCTTCACCATCAAAACAGGTAGAAGACCATGACTAACAAGCATCATTCACCATTCACCATTCACCATTCACCCGCTTTTATATTCGCGTTGCTCACTGCGCTGTTATTGCTTCCGGTTGCAGCACATGCTGGCGATATTCCGACGCTTTCGTTCAGCCTTGGCGATAGTGAAGATCCGGATGCATGGTTCACCGGCCTGAAAATCATTGCCATGTTGACGGTACTGACGCTGGCGCCATCGATTCTGGTGATGATGACATCGTTCACGCGTATTCTGATCGTTTTCGCATTTTTACGACAGGCCATGGGAACACAGCAATCTCCACCGAATCAGATCCTGGTCGGTCTGGCGCTGTTTCTCACCCTGTTTATTATGATGCCGGTATGGCAAAAAATTGACAGTCAAGCGCTTACCCCCTATCTGAATGAAGATATCACACAAGCCGTTGCGGTAGAGCGCGGCATTGCGCCGCTGCGCTCGTTTATGCTCAAGCAAACACGCGAGGATGATCTGATTCTGTTTCTGGATGCCGCCAAAATGAAAAAACCGGCCAAGGCTGAAGATACACCGCTGCATGTGCTAATCCCTTCATTTGTGATCAGCGAACTACGTACAGCCTTTGAAATCGGCTTTCTGATTTATATCCCGTTCGTGGTACTCGACCTGATCGTCGCCAGCGTATTGATGAGTATGGGCATGATGATGCTGCCACCGGTGATGATTTCCTTGCCACTGAAAATTATTCTATTTGTATTGATTGATGGCTGGCATTTAATCACCGCCAATTTATTGGCCAGCTTCAAGATGTGATGGATGGGATGGATTGAGTTGGCTTCATAGGAAATCATATTCTGATCTTCCCATTATTTTAGCCCGGACTATTCATGAATCGCCGTGATGGTCGCGCCGGACATTTGTTCGCAACAGATTCCGAGGAAGAAGTGCGTAGCAGTGCATACGGACGACTGACAAGGTGAATGCCGCTTGCGACAGAGAAAGTGCCCTGGGGTATGAGGGATTTGTTGCGGGCAAATGAACAAGCGAGG
>CAYUBK010000064.1:0-9915 GCA_964442955.1 uncultured Zetaproteobacteria bacterium
GCACATTGCCATCGCCGGCATGCATATGGGTGGCGACCACGATGCGTCCGGACAACACCTCATTGTGCGCCTTGCGCACCGCGTCAAGCAGCGATTCATGGCCACGCAACAGATCAAGCAGCGGATTCTCCACCTCGGCGCGGTAAGATATGCGCTTGGTGCCGCGCTGAATTACCCGGAATAACGACTCCGAGCGTTTGTATTTCACATCGTGAAGCAGATCGGCCACTTCCCGTGCCGGCGCATCAAGATGCTGCAACAACCTGCACCAGCCATCTTTTATGCCTTCAATCAAATCCAGGCAGGCATCCAGTTTATCGGTCAAATAGGGATCGTCATCCAGATTCAGGTCACTGGTTTCCAGGCGGTTACCGCTGATACGCGTGCGGGCATGGCTCAAACGCTCGGCAATCGCATCAATTGCATCTCTCTTGTTGGCGATGGAATTTTCGATGTTCAGATGTTCGACGTAATCGTTGTATTCGGACAAGCGATCCAGCGGAATCACCACATCCTCATTGAGTTTGAAAGCGCGCGTATGTTTGGCAATGGCCGCCATACGACCACGATCACCCCAGAAACGACCGCGATCCGCAGCCGATGCCGCCACAAACCCCTCGCCATTGCCATTGGATGTAATACGACAAATATCAGCGCAGGCTTTGGCGACGGCGCGCTCGTCATCGCCGGATACGTCGATCAGCAATACCACGCGCGGGGCTTCGCGACGGGTGGATTTGGAAATGTATTCGATCGCCTTGACGTATTTTTCGTCGAAATGCTCTAATCCTTCCAGATGCGCACCATCGCATGCATCGACATGGCGTTTGATTTTCACCATGGCGCGGGTAGCTTCGGATAGTTCCTGCCCGAAAAATTCACAGCATACCGTACGCGTCACATCAAAGGCGCGATGCAGCACGAATGTCGCTTCAGCAATAAAGCCATCCGTCCCCTCTTTCTGCACGCCCGGCAAACCGCCCAGTGCCTTGCGCGTCACATCCTTGCCCAAACCCTCTTTACGGAACACTGAGCCGGGTATGGACAAGCCTTCTTCACTGATATGCTTGCCGGAAACCGCATCGGTGCGGGTCAGGCGAAAGCGCACCATCTCCTCATCATGCACTTTGGCCATATTGTGATCGATGCGGTCGACCAGCAACCAGTTGCCATCCGGCATCACCATTTTCCATGACAGCAGATTATCAACGCAAGTGCCCCAGATGACCGCATGCTTGCCGCCGGCATTGGAGGCGACATTGCCGCCAATCGTACAAGCCCACAAACTGGTCGGATCGGTGGCAAATACATGTGGTTTCGAGGCTTCCATCACCTTGCCGGTCACAGCTCCCGCTCCGGCGGTAATGGTGGCTACTTCACCTTTTTCGCCGATGTGCTTCATCTCGACCGGGCCAATCGAATCCAGTTTTTCTACATTAATCATCACCGCATTATCGGACAGAGGCACCGAACCGCCGCACAAGCCGGTACCGCCACCGCGCGGAATCACCACCAGCCCGAGATCAGCTACGGCGCGAATCAGACCCGGCAGCTCATCGGAAGAATCGGGGGTAAGCACACAAAACGGCGCATGATGACGCCAGTCGGTGGCGTCGGTGGCATGGTGCGTCAGCGTAAAGGCATCGAAGCATACATTGTTAGAATGGGTATGTTTGGCAAAGGCCTTGCGCGCCTTGCGCCGTTTGGCCGGCTCGTTCTCGAACCATGCATAGAATTCTTCCAGCAACCGACTGGTGCAGGCTGCTACCTTGCTGGCTCTGGGGTTGTCGCTGGCACCGGCTTCAATTCGAGACAATCGATCATAGTGACGACGATACATGGTATGGCGCCGTTTCTGGTTATTGAGCAGATCATTACGCAAATAGATATTACGTTCGACCATCCACAAATCACCCAGAATCTCGAACAGCATGCGTGCCGAACGGCCGGTGCGGCGCTGGGTTCTTAACACATTCAGATCATCCCAGGCAGCCTCACCCAGAAAACGGATGACAATCTCACGATCGGAATAGGATGTATAATTGTACGGTATCTCGCGAATATTTTCTGGCAAAAAGTGCTCCATGCTTATTACTGTACGTATCGGTGGCGCAGCATAGTAAGCATTTCAGATGAATGAAACCTTAAACTAACGGAAATATTGTGGGTCAATCTCGTATTTCCGCAAGAGCTTGCGCACGGTATTGCGATTCAGGCCCAGCATGTCGGCTACTTTTAACTGATTGCCATGACATCGTTCCATGGCCAGCACCAACAGCGGTGGTTCGGTTTGCTCCAACATATACTGGTGCAGGTTGACGGCCTTGGCATAACCGAGTTGGTGCAGATAATTGCGGGTGCAGCGCGTCACCGCTTCTCCCAGCGTTTCTTCCTGATGGCGCGTGTTGGATACATTGCCCAGTGCCAGCGCCACATCGGACAGGGTAATACTGGCACCCGGCGTTAACACGGCCAGCCGGCGCATAACGTTTTTGAGTTCGCGCACATTGCCCGGCCAGTCGTGGCGGGAGAGCAGATCAATCGCATCATCAAGCAGAATCGGCGCATTCATGCCCAGTTCATCGACCGCCTCATCAAGCAGGTGGGCTGCCAGTTCGGGGATATCATCGCGGCGTTCGCGCAGCGGCGGGATATGCACCGGAATCACATTGAGCCGGTAATACAAATCCTCGCGAAATTCACCTTTGCTGATTTTTTCCTGCAAATGCTGGTGGGTGGCCGCCAACAAGCGCACATTGACTACTTTCGACTGACTACCACCGACCCGCTGCACGCGCCCTTCTTCGAGCACACGTAATAACTTGGCTTGCAGAGCTGCAGGCATATCGCCGATCTCATCGAGAAACAGAGTGCCGCCATCGGCCTGTTCGAAACGGCCCTCGCGGGTTTTATCCGCGCCGGTAAATGCGCCCTTTTCGTGGCCGAACAGTTCGGATTCAAGCAGGTCGGCCGGAATCGCGGCGGTATTGATGGCGATAAAAGCCTTATCGCCGCGCTGACTGCGATCATGCAGGGTGCGCGCCACCATCTCCTTGCCGGTGCCCGATTCGCCGGTAATGAGCACAGTCAAATCGGATGTGGCCACCCGCCCCAGCGTGCGGAACATATCCTGCATGGCCTGACTACGGCCAATAATCAGCTCTTCCCTTACTTCCGGTTTGGGAGGTGCTTTCTCCTGCACCGGCCGCACGCGCTGCACCAGTTGCCGCACCTCATCCAGATCGAATGGTTTGGGCAAATATTCCATCGCACCAACCCGATACGCTTCAGCGGCGTGACCGAAGGTGGTTTCAGCTGTCAATAGCACCACCGGTGCCTGAATAACGCCGGAGGACAGAAAATCCATACCATTGCCATCTGGCAGATAGACATCGAGAAATACGATGTTGATATCATCATGTTCGCTCAGAGCGGTTTCCGCTTCGGCAATTGAGCCGGCCTGCACCACTTCTAAACCTTCCTCGCGCAGCACCTTATCCAGAATCCAGCGAATGCCTTCATCATCATCAACAATCAACGCTTTCATGCTTTACTCTCCCCGGACTTACTCACCCCTGCCCCACTCACCTGTTTGACCGGCAGATGCAGCGTCATCGTCGTGCGCCCGTTTTCACTCTTCACATTCACCCTGCCGCCATGCTCCAGCATCACCCGCTCCACCTGCGCCAGCCCCAAGCCGCTGCCGCGTTGCTTGCCGGTCACATAGGGTTCGAATAATCGATCCTGCAATGATTCAGGAATCATGGCGCCATCATTGGTAATACTGATTTCTACGACTTTACCGTGATGACCGGGCAGGTGCACCAGCGGCGCCATACGCGTCTGCCATTCGATTTTGCTGTCCGCAGCCTCCAGCGCATTTTGCCAGAGATTTTCAAAGGCCTGCCTGAGCCGGGCCGGGTGAGACAGAATTTCCGGCAGACTCGGATCAAACACCCGGCTGATATAAATACCCTCCGGATACTGACCCTCCCGGTTCGGGATAATATCCTGAATCAAGGCGTGCAAATTGGTCATCTCCATCTGCACCGATGCACGCGGGCCGACCTGCAAAAATGCATCGATGCGATCACGGATACGATCCACGCCGCTGATCATCTGCCCGACGGCTTCTTTGGCATCGGCATTCATATCCTGTTCGGATAACCACTGGCTGGCGCCCCTGAGCGCAGCCAGCGGATTTTTGACTTCATGCGCCATTTCCAGCGCGATTCGAGCCACGGCCTCGGCCATTTCATGGCGTCTGGCATGGCGTTCAACCTCCGAGCGCTGCGCCTCCGGCACAAATATCGCCGTCATACCAGTTTCATGCATACCAGTTTCATGCATACCACCCTCATGCATACCACCCTCGTGCATGCCGCTTTCGTGCATTCCGAGATGCAGCGACACCGGCATGCCACCGTCCTTCATACACAACTGATGATCGGACACGCCGCCGCTATAGGGAGACAGCAGCGATAATAATCGTTCGATTTCTCCAGCCGGTGTAAATACATCGGCCAAATGATGCCCTGCCAACTGCCGATTGGATTTGCACAAGGCTTCCTGAGCCAGTAAATTAGCTTGCAGCACGCGTGCCTGATCATCGAGCAGCAGCATCGGCAAGGGCAGGATCGACAGCGGAATCTGATCAAACAGCAACAGCAGGCTCCGTATCAAGGTTCAGGACATGCTGATGCACATGCATGCCAAGCCCGAGAAAATACCCGGCCGCTACATCCAGCATCTGCTGCCAGTCGGTCAGGGTTTGAAACGACTGGCGAAATTCCGCTGAACCGTGCATTCCCTTGCTGTACCATATCACATGTTTCCGCGCCAGTTTGGATGCCGTACGAATGCCATGGTGTTCGGCCAGATGGTGCAGGTGTTCGCTGACAATCAGCCAGCGCTGTGCCGATGTCGGCGCTGCAGGCAATGGCGCGCCGGTCAAAACGGCATGGACTTCACCGAGCACCCAGGGGTTGCCCTGTACTGCGCGCCCGACCATGACGCCGTCGCAACCAGACACGCGAATCATTTCGCGCGCCGATGCCGCATCGACAATATCACCATTGCCAATCACCGGGATCGAAACCGCCGCCTTAGCCAGCCCGATATCTTCCCAACTGGCATGGCCGCTGAACATCTGGGCGCGCGTACGCCCGTGCACGGTCAGCATCTGAATACCGTTATCCTCGGCAATACGGGCAATGGTTTCGACATTCTTGGAATGCTCATCCCAGCCGGTTCGGATTTTCAGTGTCACCGGCACATCGACCGATTTCACCACAGCTTCGATCACGCGTGCTACCAGTTTTTCATCTTTAAGCATGGCCGAACCTGCTACCTGCTTGCAAATTTTTTTGACCGGGCAGCCCATATTGATATCGACAAAATCAGCCCCGCGATCCACAGCCCAGCGCGCCGCCTCAGTCACAAAACGGGGCTCTGCACCGGCAATCTGAATCGAGGCCGGATGCTCATCATCACCCAGTTCGGCCATGCGCTCGGTGCGCTCGCGCCCCATATCAACCGCACGCGATGCAATCATTTCGGATACTACCAGACCGACGCCGAAGCGTTTGCAAATCTTGCGAAACGGCAGATCGGTAATGCCGGCCATCGGAGCCAGCACCAGCGGTACGTCGATATGGTGGTCGCCCAGTGTAAAACCGGGCAGCAGTTGTGTTGTCATTCAGTGATTGATCCTGTCATGGCTTTAATGCCTAAAAAATGGGCAAGCATAACCATCCCGCCACGATTCGCCACCATTATGCGTACAATTCGGCCACGAATGACACGAATTGAACACGAATTAAATAGCAACATGCATAAACATATTTGAAGTTTTTCATCTGTGTTCATTCGTGTAATCAGTGGCTATGCTGGCCAGACTTGATCTGTTTTCATCTGCGTCAAATTTGTAACGCATCGCTTTTTATTCTGCGACTACATAGGCTTGGCGACATGACTCATTCAACGCGCATGCACTGGCCCAATACGCATTTTTTGCAATCGGTGGCCGATTCCAGCCAGTTTCCGGATATTGAACTGCCACAAATTGCCGTGGCCGGCCACTCCAATGTCGGCAAATCTTCGTTGATGAATGCCCTGTTCGGTCGAAAGGGGCTGGTCAAAACTTCCAAGAATCCCGGTTGCACCCGTTTACTCAACCTGTTCGAAGTCGATGCTGCACTGCTGGTCGTGGATCTGCCCGGTTACGGCTATGCCCGCGCCCCCAAAAAGGAGCAGAAGCGCTGGATCAATATGATTGAGGGTTATCTGGCCCATGCTGATTTAAAACTGGTGCTGATGCTGCTCGATATCCGTCACGGCCCCAAGGATTCCGATTTGCAACTGATCGAATGGCTCAATGAAGGCGGCATTCGCTGGCTGCCGGTCGCGACCAAAGCGGATAAGTTGTCCGGCAATAAGCGCGTCAAACGCTTAAAGGAAATGACTGACGCCATGGGCGGCATGCTATCGCCCCTGCCCACCTCCAGTTTCAAGGGCAGCGGCATCGATAAACTGCGCGCCACCATTGAACAGGAAACCCTGCTGTCACTGCGTAATTTTGAATGATTGCCAGCGCGAAACAGCCAAGGGCGAGCCTTTTGAATTCAGGCTGGTGATTCGCCACCTGAGCTCTTTCTCACGATGCTCGTTCAACCATGGCGGAGCCTGATAATGGCCAAGTCCACCTTGAATTACAGCCGACAGGATTGTGTCATCTTCAGTCATCACTTCCAGTTTTTCAAATGCAGCGGTACTTAATCCCACCCATGTAAAATCTATACTTTTTCCGGCCACGATCTCTTTACCGGGCGATAATAGTTCAATCGAATTATCGCCAGATTCTCCGGATTCAGGTTTACCCACATAATATCTCAACATCGGCATCGGAAACCCTGCCGCACCGCCTGCGGCCACTGTGCCTGAAACAGCATTGGAATTGCTCTCTTTATCCACTGTGGCCTCTACTCTGAATAACAGTTTGTAATAGCCGCTTGCCAGGTGAGGGATTTTACGCACATCCGGACCCGGCACCTTAACTACACCTACTGGGGGCAAAAACAGATCAAAGCGCTCCAATACCGTATAACGCTTCTGCAGTGCCCGCTGTTCAACCGGCAGCGACGCAGCTGGCAACAGATCAAACGTGGTGGGTTCTTCATCACCCGGTGAGACAACTTCCCATCGGCCTGTCAGCCTCCCGGTACCGTTATAGCGAATCTCAGCTACCACCTCGGGCGGTGTTGAACCACGGGGAATCACCACCACGGGACTGTCCGTCATAAATTTCATGTTTACATCAACCAGAGAAAACGGAATGCGCGCGCCTCCGCCGGCCATTCGACATGTCACCACAACAAACTGCGTGGGGTTAGCAAACCGGCGCACATAAAAAAAGCGGGAATCATTGCCACGCTGCGCATCCTGATAGGCTCTACGCGACACGGATGCAGGAATCGACATAATATCGGTAAAATTATTTACGCCTCCCGTCCCGCTTGCTCGTCCGAGATTATTTCTTAAGGGCAAACGTCCGAAAACTGTACCGGGAACGCATGGATCCGTTACAGAAACGGCTGTTGTAGTAACCGCACCACACCAGAAAGCTTCTACCGCAGTTTGACCTGCTGCAAGATTCTGGAATGTAAGGAACACCGTGCTGGGGCTGGTATGGCTGACATTGACACCGTTTGGATTCACTGCAGTAACAGCATAAGCGTGCGAAGCTGAAAGCATACAGCATAGCATGGCAATACAGGCAATCAGGGCTGATTTTATATTCCATATCATTTCGTTCACTCCCCTAAAACATGCTCAGGCTAAAGCCGGCTTGTACCATCCAGTTGGTAACATTTGAACGAAAAGCAAACAGATTATCAACACTGTCGTTAATTTGCCTGTCATAGCGCAAATATACCTGACCGGGTATTTTCTTACCCCGAAAAGTGGGAATTTGATACTGCCATGCAAGCTGGGCATTACCGGCAAGGCTTCTTGAGTTTGCATTTTGTTGCGAATCGCTGTTTCGACTTGTCTCCAAAATAGCGGTCAGTGTCCAGTCCTCAAGAAATATCCAGTTCAGCCCGACGTTACGGCTAAGCGTATAGTTAGAAATAGCCTGTTCAACATCTCTTGCGCTATTACGGCTAATGCCAGCAGTTAATGACAGCTGATCGAAGAGACGCAGCTCTCCATTGATACCATGCAGGACGTTCACAAAATCTGAGTTTGCACGCCCAAGCTGGCGATTATCCTGTCTCGAACGGTTATGAATATAGCCCAGGCTCCAGATTTCACCGCTCCAGTTGGCGGATAGCTCAAGGTTGCTTGTCATCTGATCGGGAATATGTCCGGGGGAAAATCCCGATAGCGGATTCAGATCCGGACGGTTGTCGCCAAACTGATGCACCAGGGAATATGTAGCATTGATATCAGGCAAGATAAACGAGAAAGAACCGCCCCCTTCATTTCCGGCCAACATACTCTTCAGCGGCATCGATACATTACTTTGAAACTGGCGAGTTTTTGTGGTGAGGATGGTCGGGATATCATCCAGATTATCGTGCATCTCCTGCAACGATGCGCTCATCGCGACATCGCCCAGCATCCCGTTAGCAGCAAGCAGATGGCGCATCACATCCGCCTGAGGAAATTCACCGACAGTTTTATACAGCGGAGCAACACGTTCATATTCATAGCTTAGAGCAAGCGAGATCGGCTTGCCGGATTCAAATTGACCCTGATAGGCATTATACACCAGTCGTCCGAACAGAGCGCTGTCGCTTGTTTCATTGACCGGCACAATAGCGCCGCCCTGATCAAGGGCAGAATCATTGGGATTCACATATCGGCTTCGTGCGGCTTCCATCTCACCCGTTAACATCGATTCCGGCGTGCTGGCTGATACCCGTAGCGCCATAGTTCTACTGCGTTCTGCATCGATAATTTGTCCAACATTAAAACCGGGGTCAGAAAGCTGACGGCCCTGTGACACCAAACCTTCCACTTTCAGAGCACCGGCTCTTTCAAACACTTCGGCACTAATTTTTGCCCCATAGGTACTGTTATCCGCCTTTCTTATCCCGATAACATTGTCATAACCAACTATCGCGGTTGTACTTTGCGCCGTCGCTGCCAGAGACACCCTGTCGCCGAAACTATAAGATGCATTGATGCCGCGATTCGATGCATTGGCCAAAATATATCGGCCACCCTGCATCTGATCATGCCCGATGGTGAGCTTTGCAGCACCCTTATTCAAAGTGACCAGGTAGTCGGATAGATCTACCTTTGGTGCATGATTGCCTTTCTGCCCGAACCTCAATGCTTCATCGCGATGGCTTGTGCCGATAAAGTTACTTTGCACCTGCATGGAAAAATCACCGCGCGCCAGATCCAGACCGAGCCCACCCTGCCCGGTGAGATCATGAAACTTTGAGCGTAGCGGCGGCCCTGCATCGGGTGAGTGCCCTTCCCTGAGTTGTGCTTTGACCGCCAGATTCAACGTCGGAGTGATCTCAAAACGATCAAACCCGGCCACGTTGCGCACCCCCACGTGCGCCATGAGTTTGTAGCGGCGGTCCATTTCCGCCACGCACCAGCGCAGCGCGTTGGCCGCCTCTTTCATGTCTGGAACCACCGGTGCGAGCAAATGCGGGGTGCCGTCGCACACCGACACCCCGCGCATCCTCGTGACGTCCCGCCTCAGCCCCCCGGCCGCCGGCCAACTGCACCAGATTATGGTGAATCAGGGCACTGGTATTGTCAAAAGCCAGCCACTGGGCGGAACCGGTGTTTTGAATCGTGTTGTTATAAATTTCCAACGCGTCATCGCCCGCCTGAGAATAAAGGGTTGTCCCCGCACCCCGGTTCGTGATCCGGTTATCCCTGACAATGACC
>CAYUBK010000065.1:0-9892 GCA_964442955.1 uncultured Zetaproteobacteria bacterium
TTGAAAGTCCGGCTGCGGCGGCTGGCAGCGGTGTTCTATCGAGTGCGCGTGAGCCCAGCGTGGCCACCACGTCCAGTTGTATTTGGTCGGCATCGCGGGCAATGGCGAGTTGTGCATCGGCGGCCTGCATTTGTGCCTGTAATACCTGTAACTCGGGACGCAGGCGCTCTGCCTGTTCGGTGGCGGCATCGATGGATAGCTCGGTTTCAGTCTGCTGCTTGCCGTGCCCAACAGTAATTTCAACATCAGCAGCGCGCAGCATCAACCGGTTCAGCGTATTCTGATGGTTCAGACGCACCGATTTGGCACGTTGCAAATCGGTTTTACGTGCCGCCAGCAATGCGGAGGCCTGCAAACGATCAGCTTTTTCAATCAGGCCGAAGTGTTCACGCGAACGCTGATATGCCAGCAATTTTCTGGCCCGCTTGACCGCCTGTCCGGCGATATCGATATTGATGTCGTCAGAAGCCAGTTGGTAATAACCGTTGATGGCTTGCAGGGTCAGGTTATGGGCAATTACCTGCTGTTGCTTTTCAGCCTGATTGACGCCGGCATCGGCACTGAGCAGGGCCTGATTGTATGCGGGGCGATTGGCGCCCTTAAGCAGCGGGTGACGATAGTTAATGTTAATCTGGTTGCGGTACGATGGATTAAACAGCGCCAGTTGCGCTGCAAAGGGGGAGCGAAATCCCTGACTGGTGCGTGTGTAAGTGAAATCAGCGCCAAGCGTGCCACCGCTGGCCAACGGTTTTGAAATGGTTCCGGCCAATGTTCCCAGGCGGTTTTCCGATGGCTGAAAATCACTGATCGTTGGAATCTTTTCATCACTGGCACCTATGCTGGCCGTCACAACAGGATCCAATATGCCTTCCAGCCGCCTCGCTTCGGTCGCGGCAATAGCGCGGTCAATACGGTTGATTTGTAAATCAGGATGATGAGCGAGAACGGTTTCAATGACCTGTTTCAAGCTCATCTGCTCGGCAGCAACAGGCTCGGCAGTAGCAGATGCGGCGCATACTGCCATCGTGAGCATAGATAATAGGACGCTGCGAAACAGGTGAATCATGGAACTCCTTTTCCGGCTCGACTCAAGCCGAACCGGCTCAAACCGGGTGGCGTGAGCATAGCGGATGAATGATTGGTGAAAAATTGACTATGTCAACTATCCACCCTACCGTTCTGCCATGACGATTCGTATGCCGACACGCTTTGAGGATGGACTGGGCTATCTGGTACACCATTTGATGTATGCATTTCGCCAGATGTTATCCGATCAATGCGCCGAAAGTGGTTATGCGATTACATCCGATGAACTGGCCGTGCTGATGATCACGGCGCAGGGGCAGGGGAAATCCGGCTTGAAGCAAACCGATATCGCAGCCACGCTGGCCAAGGATAAAGCGGTGATTACGCGGCTGGTGAGTAGCTTGCTGAATAAGGGGTTGGTGAAGCGAACTGTCGATCAGCAAGACCGCCGGGCTGTGCGGGTGAGCCTGAGCGCTGATGGCGCCGATGCAGTGGCGCATTTGCGCCCGCAACTCGAACTTCTGTTGCGCAAAATTTACCGGGATATCGATCAGCAGGAATTCGATATTGCGCGTGATGTGCTAGCACGCATCCTGAATAATGTAAGCTGTATCGAAGGGGAGCTTTGAATCAGGCGCGTTCCATGAATTCGCCTGATTCGGTGTTGACCTTAACCCTGGTGCCGGACTCCAGATAAGGCGGAACCATAATCGATGCGCCGGTTTCCAGTTTGCCCGGTTTGTAGGAGCCGGTCGCGGTTTGCCCTTTGATGGTCGCATCACATTCCACCACCTCAAGAATCACCGTTTGCGGTAATTTGACGTTGAGCGGACGCTCTTCATGAAACTCAACCGTGACCGTGGCTTCCGGCAACATGTATGGCAGTGCATTCTCCAGCATATCCGCGCCAAGCGTGATCTGGTCGTAGGTTTCCATGTCCATAAAATGAAAATCTTCACCGTCGGCATACAGATACTGCATATCGCGTTGTGATAATACGACGCGTTCAACCTTTTCGGTCGAGTTAAAGCGCTTGTTGGTCTTGGTGCCGGTCTCGATATTGCGCATTTCCAGCTGCATGCAGGCCACGCCCTTGCCCGGCGTCACATGCTGGGTTTTCATGACGCGCCACAGCCCGTTATTCCATTCCAGAATATTTCCGACTCGTGTGGATACAACATTTATTAGCATAACAAAACCCTCAGCACGTTTGTAAATATATATAAAGTGTAGCTATTCAGGTTGCCTCCGATTTGTTCGAGGACAAGGCAGAAAAGCGCAGTTTGCTATTGTAAGTCATTCGGGGCATCCATGCCCCTCTCGGGCAACCTGTCGGTTGTGCAAACGGTTTCCTGCCTTTTTGTGAGCATTTTACGCCTGTATCGGACAAATCAGTGGTGAGATGAATAGTTACAAGGAGCGCAACATAGCCATTTGATGCTTTTCGGGCAACAATTCGCGCATGCCTACCCTTCAGGAAACCATGGATGCGTTCATCCGTAAAACTGCTGGCGATCAACCTGCTGCATTGCTGCATGCCGAGCAGTGTATGGAGGCGCTGACCTCGTACCTGTTGCATTTCTCCGATTTGTTTGGTGATCGGGAGATGCAGGATGAGAGCGAATATGCCGAATGGGAAGAGCATCTCGAAGCCCAGATGAATGATTTGCTTCAGGGTGATATCGAGATGGTCGGCGATTTGGGGGCGCTGCCGCTACAGGCGTTGGACCCGGAGCATTTGCGTGATTTTCTCGGCTGGTATTTGTTACGCGAAACAGGCGATGCAGAGCTCATTCAGGTTAGTGCGGATACATTGCAAGCGTGGGTTGAATTTACCTACGCATGCGACTGGTGGCGTCAGAGCGAATATCTTGGTTTCAAAGACATGTTGAGCGATGTCACGCCGGCAGCGGTGCGCGTAGCACGATTGTCGCAAGTGCTGTTTCATTATGTGCGCTCCGGCGTGGGCGTACCGCCCCGGCTGCGCGGCCAGCGCTTCTCACGCTTTGTTGAGGGCCATGGCCGGGTTGCGGAAATTGCTGACGGGGGCTTGTATCTCAATTTCGAAAATCAGATAGAGCAGATTGGTTCAGATAAAACCGATTCAGATAAAACCGATTCGGATAAGACCGGATCGGAGAAAATTGGTCCGGTGCTATTGCCACGGCCTGTATTGAGCCTGACAGAGCTGGGCGATGTATTTGATATTGAACTGGGGCTTAGGGGCGATAGCTGGGTGATGGTGGATATCGGGCCGGTTTATCCGCGCTGTGTGTATGTGGAAGTAGAAGAATATACCGGGCTGGAAAAAATCTCCTGAACATGGCTCCATAGTGTAAGAAACGCTACGCCAGCCGACCAAACAGTATGCTGATGTTACGCTCCTGTTCCATGCTTTGCCTGCTGCTAATGCTGGTTTCCTCCTGTGCACCGAGCCATAAACCGATGAGTAAGGAAGATAAGCAAATTATCGCTGTGATGATGGTTGTCGGCGCCGGCATTGGCGCAGGCGTTGGCGCAGCGGCATCAACGGCCAGTTCAGATTCGGCCGGTCTGGCTGTGGCTGGCGCACTGGCTGGTGCTGCTTCCGGTTATGTGGTGGGTAATCTTGTCATCGATCACATGAATCAACAGGAAAGAGAAATTCGTTTGTCTGAAGGCAGCAAGAACGGTGATGCCTATATCGAGCGGGTGAAGCCGGATGTTTTAAAAATCACTCTGGATCACGGAGCTGAGTTCCCTGTTGGTTCTGCCGAACTAAGCAGCAAAGGAAAACGAATACTGGATGATGTCGCCAGGGCGGTACAACAGCATGGGCAATCCACTGTTGCTGTGGTGGCTTATGCCAATGATGCCTCATCAGCCAAAGCCAACCGGGATTTATCCGAGCACAGGGCGCGCACGGTTGCCGCATACCTGCATCAACATGGCGTTGGTGATCCAGCCATAAGCACCACAGGCAGGGGCAGGCCGATGTTTCTGCCTGCCAGCAAAATTGCCCAAAAGAATCCTTATTTCCGCCGCGTAGAAATTATCGTCAAAGCCTTGCCCGCCTAACGGCAGGGCCTGTGGTAAAAACTTCAAACACTACAGCACAAAAAAGCCTGCAAACACAAGGCTTACAGGCTCTTATCGGATGTTGTCGGTTTCTTATATGGTGAGCTCACCAGCTCCCGCATTGATGATATTACATAGATGTTTTCAAATTGTTGCAAAAATTATCGTGTTTTATGCTTTGGTTTCCCCGTATGTTTTTGATTCGCTCTGAGTTATTCATATCCACCACCTTTTTCCATTTTCAAAGGAAAGGCCGAGGCGGAAAGGTGGGGTGGTTCCCTTTTTCGGCAGGGTAGCTACTCCCTGCCTATCTGCCCGGAAAACAGGTCAGGCAACCCGCAGCGTCACTTCATGCCCTAACTTGGCAGGATGTTCACCAGCGAATCAATGGTGAACTTTTCAGCTTTTCCGCGTAGCAGGCCGCTTACTCTTGGTTGTGAAATGCCAAGTGCTTTGGCTGCTGCCTGCTGGGTTAGCTTCTTTTCAATCAATGCCTTGTCCGCTGCAATCATAAGCTGTGAACGGAGTTTTAAATTTGCTGCTTCCTCTGCATCAAAGCCAAGGTCTGCAAATACGTTGCCGCTGGATTTAATTGCTGTCATATCAACCACCTATTTCTTTTAGCCGCTTCTTCGCCAGTTCAATGCTTCTCTGTGGCGTTTTCTGCGTCTTTTTCTGGAAGGCATGAAGCACATAAACAGTGTCGCGCACTTTGGCCGTGTAAATCACCCGGGATGCACCATCAGCACAACGGATGCGAATTTCACGAACGCCAGCACCAACCGTTTTCATTGGCTTCCAGTTCTCCGGCTCAAGGCCATGCTGCACCCTGTCCAACTGAAAGCCCGCTTCACGCTTTGCATCCACCGGAAATTCTTTCAATTCATCCAATGAGGATCCGGCAAAATACAAGTTCTTCATAGGTAAGTCATTATATAAAGTTTTATATATACTGCAAGCGGTTGTAGTGAAGCTGCGTTTCCGCGCAGAAATTGTCGACATTCAGGATACCCATGCAGTAGTACCCCGCGATCCGGATGATGCCTCGGTTTTAGCAGCATTTATCGCATCCGGTGCAAACTATCTGGTCACTGGAGATCAGGATTTACTGGAACTTCGCAATGATTACGCCATTGAAACTGCAACGGATTTTGCTCGAAGATTGTAATCAGAAAATTGGGCAATGCAGCAGTAAATGCGCGAAACGAGGGCCTCACCCTCCTTCGAGACAAAACCATGCTTGTGTATGCCGAAACACTATAAATCGCCAAGGTCATCGGGCAACTTGGATCTACCAATATTATTGCCATCATCAGATCTGCTTGCGGGAACTCTTGGCTGTTTTCTTGGTATAATGCGCGCACCTTGGCGACCGTGGAGCTCACCACTACTGCCATCACCAGATGTACTCGTGAAATCCCCAGATGGTTTCCTTGGCGTAATACGTGCACCTGAATCCACCGCTCGCCTCGAACTTCCGAAACCTCCTCCCTGCCTGTTCATATAACCAACATTGGCACACCCGTAAGTACTGCCTGCATCGCAAGCTTTTCGATACAAATCCATTGCCCGGTTTTCATCTCTTGGAACACCTCTGCCATGTCTGAACATATAACCCAGATTACTGCAGCCAGTAGCATAGCCGCCATCGCAGGCTTTGCGGAACCATTCCACCGCCAAACGATCATTCCGGGCAACAGATGTTCCTTTTGTATACCTCGTACCCAGTTTGGAGCAGCTGCTCATATTACCGTTGTTACAGGATTTAGTCAGCCTCCGAACCTCGAAACCTCCTGCCTGAGCCGTGAACCACGGTGCAAGAATCAGCAGGGTAAGGAGCAGTACAACAGACGAAACAGACCGGAAACGGATAGTTCGTTCAGACTCATCTAGCGCCCGGCGAACATACTCAGGAACAGCATCCATTCCTGAAATGTTTCCCTTTCGAACACTGGACACATACGCTCTTACCACGGTACTTCACCGGGCCGCTAAAGCCTGTTGGGCAAGGCCTGGCACAGGATCTTTTCAAATCAGTAACGGAGCCTCCCTTTGTAGCGTCTTTCCAGGCCTTGACCTCTGAGGCTGTACGGCAGAGAGCCCTTGGGCAACCATATAAAGGCGCACATAACTTGTATAATTTAGCGTGTGGGACGGAAGTGGTTCTTGACGGACGAAGGCATTGCTTTCTGGACTTGCCAGCACCCCTGGATACAGTTTGACGAGCCTTCCTTGATCCTCCACCTGAGCTCCTTGTGACTTGTGGTTTAACGCGCCTTGGACTTTCACTTCCAGAGCCAGAAGCATGTCTGGCACTGGCGATTGCTCCCATCATTGCACCGATGGCCTGTGCGGCCTGCGCATTTTGGACATTCGTGATCTTGCCAATAAGATTATCCGCAGCTGCAATATGTCGCCTGCAAACAAAGCGCTTTTTTGCAAATTTTAATTGCCTCAATGCACTATTGAGATGATTATTTCTATATGCATTTACGCCATTGTTGTATGCTTTATGTGCGTCGTTTTCTCTGCTTAATAATGCTTCCAGACGATTCCTGACCCTACTTGTCCTGCACAGCTGCCCCATGCCTTCTCTGGCCTGTTTGAACCGACATGCGCGTAAATCCGATCTGGCAGTGCGCGCGATAGCATTAGCCTGATTTTCCGCCTGTTTAACCAGGGTGATTTTTTTCGTCAGTTTTTCCCGCACCTTGCCGCATTGCGTGGTATTCGATGATTCCTCCAGTTTCCGCATAGCCCTCTGATAGCAATGCTCCTTGTACAGACTTCTCGCCTCTTTGTACAACCCTTTTGCCCGTTGATTCTCCTGTCTTGCCTCACTTACAAGCTTTTTCTTCTCCCTGATATCAGGAGTAAATGCAGAGCATTCCTTATGCTGGTTCACCCATGTCAATGCTGCATCCAGTTTGGCATCCGCATCGTCATACTGACACTGCCTGTAATGTCCTGCGTGTTTGTCAATCAGGCTCACAATTTCACGACGGTTGCAAGTATTCTCCGGGGCCTGTTGTAACGCCGCATTGCATTGCATTGCCTGCTTCATCAACTGCTTTGCAGCATTGGATACCAGCAGCACATCGACCAACACAGATCCAGCCTCGTGAATCGCATTCCGACCGTCTTTATACATATTTATCTGTTGTTGTCCTACAGGGGCAGTATTACTAAAAATGTTAAATTTATCGAAAACCTCTACATAATCTGATTTACCTACCCTTGATCCCCTTCTCACTGCTTCGGGTGCTTCGGGGAGTTCGATCTTGGGTATATACCTCGTCCCCATCGTCGTACGTTTGTTGACTGATTTCACTCTCTGCAACAGATTTTCTGCCTTTGTCGCGAGTTTCCACTGCTTTACTCTATTCGCATTAGCGAGCTGCAGCGCCACATCGTCGTGGATATTAACCCCATCCCCGATCAGATCATTTCGCATCTTGTTGTAACGCCTGGCCAAGGCTGTCAAATCCGCGTTCTTTTTCCGTTTTAAATCTCTTGCTACGGTTAATTCCTTCCCCGCCTGTCCGAAAAGTGAGTTGATTTTGCCTTGAACGGATGACCGCCTGGAGAAAAGTGCCAACAATAGTTCCAACTGGTCCAGGCCGGGTTTTAATGCCTGGGTCATGGCGGTTAGCTCCGCACGTTTCTTCTCGACTTCGTCCGCCGTCATTTGAAGTGCAATAGCGGCTGTTTTGATATCCTTGCCGGATTCGTGTTTCCAGCCCTTCAGCTGGTCGACACCAGGTGGCGGTTGTGCGGAAAGCTGATCCTTATACCCGCAGATTCGATTTTGGACACCGGCAATATTTTTCTCAGCTTTGGCGAACTGATTATATGCCTTTTTGTATGCACCGGTTCGGGATCGCACCTGTTTGATCTGCGAAGTGATGTTTGAGCGCGGCATCGTTAATGCCGTTAGCGTTTCTTTTGCTATAGCATTGGCCTCGTCAGTCAGTTTATCGACCCGGTGCAGCTGCTGCTCAATCGCTGTTTTTGCAGCCTGCTGTTCCGAGTCGAATTCCTTTTTCATTCGCTCCAGCTCAGGAATTCGTCCTTCCACTGCTGCCAGCCTTCTTTCAAGCTTATCCAGAGAATGCAACAGCCTCTCTCTCTGTATACCGCCTGCTCCGCCTCTGTTACCGCTGTCGGGTTTTTCTTCACCTTCGGCCACCTGGCCAGCAGAAAGCCCCTCTTTTTCTACTTTGGCCTCGGACCGCTGCGCTATGTGTTCCCGTCGAGCTATTTCTGCCTTGGTTTTCTCCAACTGGACGCTAACCATCCTGCGAAACCATTTGGTTCGCTGGACTTCAACCTGGATGCTCGCTTTTTCTATTTCGCCTGCCGCCGTTCCCGCTGATAACTTTGCGACTCCAATCGCTGATAACACTTTATTATGTTCCAGGTCATCAATCAGCTTCCGGATATAGTCCGGTTTCTGATGGTACGCTTGAGTCCGTTGACCCGCAGCCGTAGCGAGTTGATGCAGGCCACTGATATCCGGCTTCCGGTTTTCGCTCTTTGCTTCGGCCAATCTGGCTTCCAGCTTCCGTATAACTTCAGCATGATGGTCCAGTTCGGCCTGATAGACTTCCACCCGTTGCTTTAGATCCGCAAGAGAAAGTGATTCATTTGCATACACTGGTGATTCCGGTAAGGCCAGGGCCATCCCAATCAGGAAAAGAATAACTGAGCATGGGATCAACACTCGTTTCGCCACCCTGAAATTCCGGGGATTCAAGAGTGAATACCTATCCATTATTGTGTCGCAGGCAGAGAGACATCTTCTGGAAAATAAGGGATATTCTTTTCCCTGTTCTGTTTCATAATGGAGGGGGAAAGCCCGTCCGGCCTGCATTTTTTGCCTATCATCCATCCATCTCTGTTTGAAACCTGCCTGAAAACTGATTGAAACATCATAGCCTCCCTTCTGCGGAGAGATTCAGGGCGCAGAGCCTGAGTTAGCCGATTTTATCAATATCCAGATCACCTCTGAAGATTATCCGGGCGCAATCATATACAATGATCATTTCATGCCCATATAGCAAGCTAAAAAATCATGTCTAAAAATCATGTCAAATCACTACTGTCCCGACGTTTGTTGCAAGGAGGCTATGAATTTGTTGGGAAATAAGAGGAAAATAGATATTTATGGGTGTTAGTGTTTTGAAGTCAGATTGTGCTTTGCACAATGCTTCTGCCGTATTGCAACGGCGGGAGGGTTTCACCTATGCATTCAGGCCAGCTTATCTTTTCTCAGATTATGGGGCATCACCCGATGCACACTTTTAGTCGATGTGTGTCCTGTTACCAAGGCAACTTCAAGGTGAAGCGTTTTACCTGCTGGGACCAGTATTATGCAATGGCCTTCGCCCAACGCACCTATTGGGAGAGTCTTCGGGATATCGAAGCATGCCTGAGCGCCCAGAAGTCGAAGCTGCACTATATGGGTATTCATGGCGGGATTTCACGAACGACATTAGCCAAGGCAAACGAACAGAGAGAGTGGCGCATTTATGCAGACTTTGCGTACGCATTGATTCCAGTAGCCCGAATAGGGGGGCAGGTTGTGTTTAGCGCATTTTATTTGGTTTGATATCACTCGTCGCTAAAGTCAAACTATATGCGGTTCCTGGATATCACCAGCAATGCACTGGATGATGTGCTTGGCTTTTAAAACCGTGAAAAAGCCAGCAAACACAAGGCTTACTGGCTTTCCTGACACGTTATGGGATATTAAAATGGTGGGCTCACAGGGACTCGAACCCCGAACCAACCGGTTATGAGCCGGTAG
>CAYUBK010000066.1:0-9793 GCA_964442955.1 uncultured Zetaproteobacteria bacterium
CGCATCCTAGCAGCAAGCGGCATGATTCGCCATGTCGTTTTAAGATGGTTTTAAGGTGTATATTCAGATAGCATGCCGCTGCCATAAAAGGGGAGGATTTCCATGCAGATTGAAGCCGTTTCTACTAACCCGTTTGACGGGCAGAGGCCGGGCACATCAGGGTTGCGAAAAAAGGTTAAAGTATTTCAGCAGCCTCATTATCTGGAAAATTTCGTGCAGTCGGTGTTCGATTCGATTGGCGATTTTGCCGGGCAGACGTTGGTGGTCGGCGGTGATGGCCGCTATTTTAATCGAGAAGCCATTCAAACGATTCTGAAAATGGCTGCGGCCAACGGTTTTAGTAAAGTATTGGTCGGGCAGGGCGGTATTTTGTCCACCCCGGCAGCTTCCTGCGTGATTCGTAAATGCGGCGCATATGGCGGTTTGATTCTGTCCGCCAGCCATAATCCAGCCGGGCCTGATGATGATTTCGGCATCAAGTATAACACTGGTAACGGTGGCCCGGCTCCTGAAGGGGTGACCGAAGCCATCTATGCCCGCACACAAGATATTAGCTATTATGATATTGTCGAATGCGCCGATGTGGATCTGGATCATACCGGCAATTTTGAGCTGGCTGGTATGCAGGTCGAAGTCATTGATGCGGTGGCTGATTATGCTGAACTGATGCAGTCGTTGTTTGATTTTGATGCCATTCGGGCCCTGTTATCCGGAAATTCGCAGGCAGGTGATTTCTCCATGGCTTTCGATGCCATGCATGCCGTCACCGGCCCGTATGCCAAAGCGATTATAGAGGGGCTGTTGGGTGCTCCGGCAGGCACGGTGATCAATGGCGAGCCGAAAGAAGATTTTGGTGGCGGTCATCCCGATCCAAATTTGACCTATGCGCATGAACTGGTGGATATTCTGTATGGCGACGATGCGCCTGATTTTGGCGCAGCATCCGATGGTGATGGCGACCGTAATATGATCCTCGGTAATCATTTCTTTGTTACGCCAAGTGATTCGCTGGCTGTGATGGCGGCCAATGCCACGCTGGTTCCGGGCTATGCGGATGGCATTGCTGGTGTGGCACGTTCCATGCCGACTTCGGCGGCGGCGGATCGTGTGGCTGAATCGATGGGACTGGATTGCTATGAAACACCGACCGGCTGGAAATTCTTCGGCAATCTGATGGATGCGGATCGCGTCACCTTGTGCGGTGAAGAGTCATTCGGCACTGGCTCTAATCATGTGCGTGAAAAAGACGGATTATGGGCGGTGCTGTTCTGGCTCAATATTTTGTCCGTGCGCAAGGAATCGGTAGAAGCGATTCTGGTGGATCACTGGCAGAAATTCGGGCGTAATTATTATTCCCGCCATGATTATGAAGACGTGGATTCTGCGGCTGCGACTAAGGTGTTGCAGAACGTGCGCGATCAGTTTGAGACGTTGCCGGGCACGAATCTGGCAGGCCGGATCGTGGCAAGCTGTGATGATTTTTCCTATACCGATCCGGTGGATGGCAGTGTCAGCGAGAATCAGGGCGTACGTATTCTGTTTGAAGATGGCTCACGTATTATATTCCGTTTATCCGGTACGGGAACGAGTGGTGCAACTATTCGTATCTACCTGGAATCGTATGAGGCGGATAGTAACAAGCATGGTATGGATGCGCAGGATGCGCTGGCCGATATGATTGCCGCTGCAGGCGATGTATCGCAGTTACAAACCCTGACCGGACGCGATAAACCGACAGTTATCACCTGAGAAGCACGAACCGCAAAGCACGCAAAGTCACGCAAAGTAAAAACAACAGAGCAAATGCAACAATGTTCTCAAGCATTTGGTAGGTCATAGAACTAATACTGATGATGATTTTCTTTGCGAACCTTTGCGTGCTTAGCGGTAAAAAATGATTAGAAGTAGTAATAAAAAGAGGTAACGCATGAGTAAACCAATTTTATCTCCTGAAGCGTGGGCAGTTGTTGAGGCGCGTTCGCACGATCCGTTTGGCTGGCTGGGTATGCATGAGCACCCGGATGGTGGTGTGATTGTCCGTGCATTAAGTGCGCAGGCTGAGAAAATGTGGTTGTTGCCCGATGGTGGTCGAGCCCAGGCGATGAAACGCATTGAAGGTACTGATGTGTTTGAGAAACACTGGAAGGGCGGTGACTTCAATAAAACCTATCGTTTCCGTATTGAAAATGGTGTGGCTCATCGTTGGGAACTGGATGATGTGTATAACTTTGGCCCTATTCTTGGCGAGATGGATCTGCACTTGATTGGCGAGGGTAATCATTTCGAGAAATATCGCATTATGGGCGCGCATGTGCGCGAGCATGAGGGTGTAAACGGTGTTGGTTTCGCGGTCTGGGCACCGGCTGCATCGCGTGTTTCCGTGGTGGGTAATTTCAATCACTGGAATGGATGCGAACATCAGATGCGCGTGCGCGGCTCTTCCGGCGTGTGGGAGCTCTTTATTCCGGGTCTGTGCGAGGGTGAAACCTATAAGTTTGAAATCCGCTCCCAGAATGGCGACGTATTTGAAAAAGCCGATCCATACGCCCAGCAGATGGAATTGCGCCCGGCAACGGCCAGCGTGGTGCATAATTGCAAGGTTTACCAGTGGAACGATAGCGACTGGGTCGCGGAGCGCCCTGTTCACCAGGCTGCCGACAAACCGATGAGCATTTATGAAGTACATCCCGGTTCATGGCGGCGCGGCGGCGATGGCTCGGAATATCTGAGTTACCGTGAACTGGCGCACCAGCTGGTCGAGTACTGCCAGTGGATGGGTTATACGCATATCGAACTGATGCCGATCACCGAACATCCTTTTGATGGTTCATGGGGTTATCAGACGGTCGGTTATTTTGCCCCGACCAGTCGATTCGGGTCGCCGGATGAGTTCCGTTATTTTGTCGATTACTGTCATCAGGCTGGCATTGGCGTATTCCTCGACTGGGTACCCGCTCATTTTCCCAAGGATGCGCACGGGCTGGCCCGTTTTGATGGCACGCCGTTGTATGAACACGAAGATCCGAGACTTGGCGAACATAAGGACTGGGGCACGTATATTTTCAATTTCGGACGCAATGAGGTGCGCAATTTCCTGATTGCCTCTGCCCTGTTCTGGCTCGATGAATTCCATATTGATGGTTTAAGGGTCGATGCCGTGGCCTCAATGCTGTATCTGGATTATTCGCGCGAAGAAGGCGAATGGTTGCCCAATAAACATGGTGGTCGCGAAAATCTCGAAGCGGTCGAGTTTTTAAAGCAGTTCAACTGTCTGGTGCATGAACGTTTCCCCGGCGCGGTGACGATGGCGGAAGAATCCACCTCATGGCCGATGGTCAGCCGTCCGACTTATCTGGGCGGGCTGGGCTTTACCATGAAATGGAATATGGGCTGGATGAACGATACGCTGGCCTATTTTGAAGAGGAACCGATTCACCGCTCCTACCACCACCATGCATTGACGTTCTCAATGGTCTATGCCTTTACCGAGAATTTCATCCTGCCATTCTCACATGATGAAGTGGTGCATGGTAAAGGCTCGATGCCGCAAAAGATGCCGGGTGATGACTGGCAAAAGTTTGCCAATCTCAGACTTCTCTACGCCTTTATGTATGCCCATCCTGGCAAGAAGTTACAGTTTAACGGATTGGAGTTCGGCCAGTGGCCGGAATGGGATTTTGACGCATCCCTGCCATGGGATCAGGCCAACTTTATGCCGCATCGCGGACTGCAACTGATGATGCGTGATATGAATCATTTGTATAAAGATGTGCCGGCACTGCACGAAGTCGATTTTGATCCGGCCGGTTTCCAGTGGATTGATTGCAATGATGCCAATCAATCTGTGCTCAGTTTTATTCGGCGCGATAAAAATGGCGGCCCGGTGGTAGTGGCTCTGAATCTGACGCCGGTTCCTCGCAGTGACTACAGGCTGGGTGTACCGGTGATCGGTCACTATCAGGAACTTATCAATACTGATTCTGAAACCTATGGCGGCTCCAATCTAGGCAACGCCGGTGGGGTGGATGCTGAAGAGAAGGCGTGGATGGGTCAGCCCTGTTCGATCAGCATCACATTGCCGCCGCTGTCATGCGTGATACTCAGGCCACAGGGAAGTATTGATGGGTGAGGATAATAATCAGCGTGAATTTTCCAGAGTAGGCGTGCCGCTCAGTGTGGAAATTGAACGGCAGGGAAGGGAACCATTTAAGGCAGTAGCCAAGGATGTATGTTTGAATGGAATTCGCATTGCATCCGACGAATCATTTGATGCCGATGAGCGTTGTGACGTTAAAGTGGTTCTCGGCGAAGATGGCTATGAAGGAGAACAGCTTATCATTGAAGCATGCGGCTGTGCGGTTCGCTCAGACGGTCAATATGTCGCTATCCATTTTGATGGTTTAGAACTGGAAGGATATAATCATTTGAAGAATCTTATCCTGCATCATTCACTGGAAACTGATCAGGTTGAGCGTGAGTTTGATGCGCACATTGGCTTGCATCGCAAAGTTGACTGAGCCCGTTGGCTAATCAACCCGCCGCCAGTTGATGATGTATGGTATGGCTGAGTTGCTTGATTGAATAGGGTTTGCGTAGTGTGATTTCATTAGGCTGCGGGCTGAACTTCTTAAATTTTCCGGGTTCGTAACCGGTGATATAAATCGTACGAATGGATGGAACCAGCTCTCGCATCAGAGCAGCAGCCTGAATGCCCCCCATACACGGCATGACAAGATCGAGAATCACCAGATTTATCTCATTGCAGTGGTTGGAGAATACCTGTACGGCCTCGCCGCCATCAGTGGCTTCCATCACCTTATACCCCAAGGATTCCAGCACGCTGCGACCGGACATCCTGACCACAGGGTCGTCATCCACAATCAGAATACATTCTCCGTTACCAAAATGCAGTGGTGATTCCTCTCTGGCCTGTTCCGCCTGAATGGCGCATGTGTCAACGGGGAGATAAATGTGAAATGTGCTGCCTGCATTAGGTTCGCTTTCAATATCAATCACGCCGCCATGCGCCTGCACTGCGCCGAATACCATGGAAAGCCCCAGGCCGGAGCCCTTGCCAACGCTCTTGGTGGTAAAGAACGGTTCCATCACTTTATGAATCTGTTCTTCAGGTATGCCACAGCCATTGTCCGCCACTGACATGTGAATGAGCTGCGGTGCGGTTATGGAAGGAAAGCGCTGATGGAAGTGCGTGTCCGGCTCGTATTTCTCTACCGCAAGTGAAATGCTTTTACGCTGATCATTAACTTCGGTTAGTGCATCGCGGGCATTGTTGAATAAATTCATCAGAATCTGCTGCAATTGGGTGCTATCACCGCGCAGCATAAGTTGATCATCGCAACATTTGAATGTGAGGATGATATTTTCCGGTATGCTGATTTGAGCCAGTTTAAAGGCGTCCCTGATAAATACCGTAAAAGAAAACGGATGAATATTTACCCCGTCTTTTCGACTGAATGCCAGCAGTTGTTTGACCATATTTGTTGCAGATTCAGCGATTTGTTCTGCATTGGCAATAGAATTGATGGCCGGTGAATCGGCATCCAGTTTGCGCTTGGCCACAAACAGATTTCCGATGATGCCAGCCAACATATTGTTGAAATCGTGCGCAATGCCGCCAACCAGCACGCCAAGTGCTTCCATTTTTTGCGTTTCGCGCATGCGCTCCTCAAGTTCCTGACGCTCAGATACATCATGCTGAACAGCGACAAAATTGGTGATTTCACCGTGTTCATCTGTAATGGGTGCAATGGACATATTGGCCGGGTAAAAACTACCATCCTTGCGCCGCTCAATCATTGAACCGCGCCATGTTTGACCCGCTGAAATAGTTTGCCATAAATTCGCATACACTGATGCGTCCTGTGCTGTGCTTTTCAGTATGCGTGGATTCTTGCCGATGACTTCTTCCGACGTGTAACCGGTGATACGGCTAAAGGCCGGATTGATGTATTCGATATTGCCCTTGAGATCGGTAATTAAAACGGCATCACCGGCATGCTCTATCGCTTGAGATAATTTTAGTAGACGGTATCGCGTTTCTTTGTGTTCTGAAATTGCGAGTTGTAACTGCTGATTGAGCAGTAATAGCTTCTGCACCTGATTATCCACGCTAGAATCGGAATGGTCTTTCAGCGTCTGAATCAGTTCATAAATATACTGGTCAGATGTTGTGCCCATGCTCCATCCCTCCTGGTCAGGATCAATGATGAGTTGGAACTGTATAGGAAAAACCCTTTATAGTCTTTGCTTTTTTGTGGGTATGCGCGCTATTTCAGTTTCAGGGTGAAATGCCGCCCAGGCAAACCAGTAAAGGCGGGTAACCGGCAGCAATGTATCCGAGTCGGCATCACGGATTTGAACGCCTTCACCATTGACTGTGATGGATAGCTTATGCCGCCGCCATTGCAGTTGGTGAGAGCCGGACTTTTTTAGATCATCCAGTTTCCAGGCGAGATGGTGATTGCCCATACCTAAACCAAGTACCCAGGTTTTTGCCGGCAGACGATCATCATGGTTGTAGACCGGAAAATATGTGCCGGAAACATCTTCATAACCGGCATAGGGATTGCGACTGTAATCACGATGATAACCGGTGTGATGAGATAGTACGCTGGTATTCGGGTGGGCTTTTTTCCAGTCTGACCAGATGCTGTGTTCGATAGACATCAATTGTAACTTTTCCCCCGTACGCGGCCCGGCCACGGCCTGCATCATCAACTGCGACCACAGGCTTTCGCTTCTTTTGTCATACAGCAGCACATCAGACTGGTAGAGCATGCCCGATACGCCGAAACGGTCATTGGTATCAAAGGCCATGCCGCTGCCGCATAAAGGGCAATAGCTGAGCACAAATGCATGCTGGCCGATACGGTCATTAACGATTTCATGCCAGTTCATGATGCGAATCGGATAAGCGCGCGCTTTGCCATCGACAACAATCCCTAGCACCAGGTCGTGATTCTCAAGCCAGTTGTTGGCGGCCTCAGCTGTCTCCACTTTCGGGTAGGTAAGGGCCGGAATACCATCTTTGGGCGGGCCGCCGGATAAAATCTGATCGGCAGGAATCAACGTTGGTGATAAGCTGAATCCAGTCAGGAACAACCAGAAGCAGGTCAGAATGAATAGGGTGCGCATACCATTTCGTCCAAACTACTTCTCTTTACTTACAACAGTGTGCAACAGCTCGATTTTATGATGGCGCTATACCGAAAACAGCAAGCTGGATATCTCGGGGATGATCTGCCAGTTAGTAAAGATTCATTGGTTCAGAGCAATTACTCAGAAACTATCTGGTGTTTCCTGCAACCTGTGGCGGGATTTCACCTCCTTGTGAACCTGCCTGTCGAGTGGATATTTAAGCATTGGCTGATGACCTTATTTACAAGGTGGTCTTTATTGTTAAGAGTACTCTGAAAAACAACAAGCTGTAGTTTTTCAGAACGCAAAGAGAAAAGCGTGATTCGGCTTTGCCAGAGTACACTAATATCTGGTCAGTAAGTGTTGTTAAAGCTCAGGAGGGAAGATGATTCAATGTTCGATGCCCCGAAGTCCTTTGGGTATTCTCACCTTTCGTACGCTGATTGTTTCCATTGTAGTGGGGGTTGCTTTCTCTGGTAGTGCTAATGCTGGAAACACTGATAACAGAATGTTGCCTGTAAAAGTAGGTGTTTATGAAAATAACCCGAAAATTTATATCGATAAAAACAATAAGGTGTCGGGATTCTGGCCAGATCTTATTGAATATATTGCGTCAAAAGAACATTGGAAAATACAGTATGTGAAGGGAACGTGGAGCAAGGGTATCGCCCGGTTGCGTCACGGACAAATAGATTTTATGCCGGATGTGGCTTTTACCGAGAAGCGGAGCAAACGCTATGTTTTTTCAGATACCCCTGTGTTGTTAAGTTGGACCCGGGTTTATGTTGACAAGGACAATACTACCATTAAATCCGTTACAGACCTCAAAGACAAGAAAGTGGCTGTTTTAAAGGATAGCGTAAATATTGATGGAGAAGGCGGCTTAAGAGAAATTATCCACCAATTTCATTTGCGAACAACAATCGTGGAAATGGCTGATTATAAAAAGGTATTCAAGGCCATCGAAAATCACACGGTTGATGCAGGAATTACAAACAGAAATTATGGCAATAAGAATGCCCATTCTTATGCTGTAAAGAAAACGCCAATCATTTTCCAACCGATTGGTATGAGGTTTGCATTCCCCAAGCAAAGCCAGTTAGCCCCATATCTGGTGAAAAGAATCAATGCCGAGATGGAGGAATTACAGAATGCTGACGATTCATTTTATTATCAGTTGTTGAAAAAATATTTCGAAGCTGAAATTGCAGTAAAGCAGGTCAAATCTTTTCCGGAGTGGGCTAAGACTCTGCTCCGGGCGCTGTTTATTGCACTGATATGCTTTGTTGTTTTAATTGTCATTACACGATTACAAGTCAAGAAAAAAACGCGTGCATTGCAGCAAAACGAACTGCTTCTGCAAGAGGAAATTAAGAAGCTGACAGAAGCTAGGGAAAAATTGCGGAAACTATCTTCCGCAGTTGAATTTTCGGGTGGCTCTATCCTGATTACCGACAGAAACGGAACCATTGAATATGTAAATCCAGCCTTTACGAATATTACCGGATATAGTGCGCAAGAAGCGATCGGACAAACACCCAGAATACTTAAGAGTGGCAACCAAGAGACTGCCCTTTATGAGAAGATGTGGAACCTCATTATAAATGGACAGATTTGGCATGGTAAGGTCATTGATAAAAAGAAGGATGGCACTTGGTTTCCCGCGTTGCTGACCATAGCTCCAATTAAGGATAAAAATGCCAAGATTACCCATTTTGTCGCCTCTCATACCGACATCAGCGAACTGGAGTCTTTGGAACAAAAATTCCTGCAGGCGCAGAAAATGGAAGCGCTAGGTACGCTGGTTGGCGGCATTGCACATGATTTTAACAATGTTCTGGCCGGCATGCTGGGCAACCTTTATCTGGTGAAAAAACAGACGGCTAACGATGCCTGTGTGCAAACGAAACTTCGCCGTATTGAACAGGCTGGACAGCGGGCTACTGACATGATCAGGCAATTGCTTGCATTTGCCCGCAAAGGAGATAGTGAATTCTCATCAATTCCTGTTCAGCCGTTTATTAAGGAAATCCTGAAATTGGCGCGTTCATCGATTCCTGAAAATATCTCGCTACAGCATGACCTTGGGGAGCAGGACTATCGCATCCGTGGAGATGGTTCGCAAATGCAGCAAATAATGCTGAATCTGCTGGTGAATGCTTCGCATGCGCTTGAAGGCAGGGGTGCTCCCGCTATCAAAGTGAGTATGCATCTCTATGAGCCGGATGATGATTTTTTGTTTGTACACCGTGAGGTGGATCATAAGCCACTGTTATGTATCACTGTGGCCGATAATGGATGCGGCATCAGCAAAGCTAACCTCGAACATGTTTTCGAACCTTTTTTCACAACCAAGGAAGAGGGTAAAGGCACAGGCCTGGGGCTGGCGATGGTCTATGGCTCGATGCAAAATCATGGTGGAGCCATAGATATTGAATCGGAAGAGGATTCAGGCACCCGCATGAAGCTCTATTTTCCACTGTCGGGTTCGACTGATGTTGCGAATATGAAAGAGCGGGTGGATGTTATTTCAGGGAAGGATGAAGTGATCCTGCTGGCCGATGATAATGAAAATGTACGTGAAATCATGCAGGATATTTTACGGGACTTTGGTTATCGGGTAGTGGCGGCTGAA
>CAYUBK010000067.1:0-9632 GCA_964442955.1 uncultured Zetaproteobacteria bacterium
GCAGTCTGGCGGCGCGGAGTAATCGCCAGTTGTGCTTGCTGTTTATTGATCTGGACCGCTTCAAAATCATCAACGATACGCAAGGCCATGCCTGTGGCGATCTGGTGCTTAAAACCGTCGCCACCCGAATTCAGGAAACGCTGCGGGTATCGGATACGGCAGCGCGCATGGGTGGTGATGAATTCGCGGTATTATTGCCTGAAGCCGATCCGGCCAGCGCATTAAAGGTGGCGAATAAACTGACTGCAGCGCTACAGCGACCGATGATGCTTGCCAACCAGGCATTCACTATCGGCGCCAGTATCGGGCTGGCTGCTTACCCTGACGATGGCCGTGAGAGCGATACCTTGCTGAATCATGCCGATAGTGCCATGTATTATGCCAAACAGAACCAGCTGGATATCCATTGTTTTTCCAGTGATATGGAGCAGTCCGCCCGTCGCCGTATGATGCTTGAACAGGAGATGATGAAGGCTGTCGAACACGATCAGTTTGAACTATATTATCAGCCACAGCATGGTCTGGACCCGGACACCGGAACAGTTCGCGTCATTGGCGTTGAGAGTCTGTTGCGCTGGCAACACCCGGAACTGGGCCGGGTATCGCCGGCCGAATTCATTCCGGTCGCTGAGGAATCCGGCATTATTCGACCGGTTACAGCCTGGGTGATCAAGGCGGCATCGCAGCAGGCCCTTATCTGGCAGCAACAGGGGTTTCGCCCCGAAAAAATTGGCATCAATGTATCGGCAGTTGAACTGATGCAGGTCGGCCTGGCCGAAGATATTCTGAACCAGATCAGCCGGGCAGGTGCTCAACCGGAATGGTTTGAAATTGAAGTCACCGAAACTGCCGCCATGAGTCAGCCGGATACGGCTATACTCATTATGCAGCAACTCGTTGATGGCGGCATATCGGTTGCCATTGATGATTTCGGCACTGGTTACTCATCTCTGGCATACCTGAAACGCTTGCCTGCCAGGCATTTGAAAATCGATATCGCTTTCATTCGCCATCTGCCCGACGATGCGGAAGATGCTGTTATTGTCAGTACGATCATTGCCATGGCGCACTCTCTGGGTATGAAAGTAATCGCCGAAGGCGTTGAAACTCGCGAACAACTTGAGTTTCTGCGGCGCGAGGGCTGCGATGTGATTCAGGGATATTTGCTGGGCAAACCAATGACGGCAGACGAAGCAACAGCCATGTTGACACATCAGTCTGTAGCGTGAGTCTGCGGCTCTGTTTTTGAATCCCTATCAACGAAGAGAGCCCTATGACACCTGATGATTTGAGCATTGATTATGAAGAAGGCGGTATCCTGACCACCAAGCAACTGGATAAAGTGATTCTGAGCAAAGGAGCATGGACTACCATTCTGTTTCGCTATCATAACTGGGATCAAGCCAGCGAATCCTATGGCGAGGATAAATTCACCATTCGCCGTTATCAGAAGCGCAATGGCGAATATACGCCGCGTTCAAAATTCAATATCACCAATGCCAAACAGGCCGGCATGATTGTGAATACCCTGCAAGGCTGGATTGACGAAAAATAACGCTTTACTGCACCGAACCGGATAGCCCCTGTTGTTGTGATGGCAGCATGGCTGTTCTGTTGTGAATCCAGGCTATGATATCCCGCCATACCACTTCGGCCTGCAAATCGCGCAGCAGCATGTGATAACCGTTTTTGTAGCGCTGGAATCGAATGACCTCATTGGAACGGGCCAGCGGCGCGAAGGTGTTCATCACCGGTTTCCGGGGAACCACTTCATCTTTCTCACCATAGAGAATTAATGCGGGTACAGCCAGTTGGTGTGCCGAGCGGTAGGCCGACTCCATTAAATCCACTAAACCATAAATGGTATCGACCCGCGTTTTTTTAATCACCAGCGGGTCACGGCCGAGTGCAATCAGCATGTCCCGGTTATCCGATGCGACAATGTGCAGTGATTGGCCGGTAAAGGTGTTCCACGGCATGGTGTAAGCTGCCAGTGTTAATCCCCATCGTTGCCACCATGGCATGGTGCTCCAGCCGGAAATCGCCGGCGCTGCCAGAATCACGCCATCCACATCTGTTGGTGTTGTACTCAGCATATGCAGGGCGACAGCCGCGCCCATGCTGTGGCCAAGCAAAAACACAGGCGTGTGCGGGTAGCGCGTGTGCACAGCTTTGATGAAAGCCCGCGCATCATGCGCCAGGGTGTCTTTGCCCGGCCATCGCCCTCGATTGGCGGACTGTCCAAACCCTCGCTGATCATAGGCATAAACAGCCAGGCCGTGGCCGGCGAAAAAGTGCGCGGCAGTGTCGATGAATAGCGAATAATCATTGAATCCGTGCAAGGCAATTACAATCGCTTCGGGTTTTCCGGCTGGCAGCCACTGACGCAACGGCAGGGTTGTGCCATCGGATGAAATAAAGCTTTTTTCTGTGATTGCAGCGGCGCGCTGATCTGCATGCGGTGCAGTGAACTGTGGCGCGCATCCGGCCAGACAGACGAACAGCAGCAAATAAAATCCATGCGCGTGAACCCTCATGACCATGTTATGCGGCGCAGAGGGCAGGGCGCTTCATCAGGCATGGTTTGTCAGTACGGTTCAATCCCGAAAATTGGTGAAGGACAATGGCCTGTCAGTATCCATACCGCGCGTTAGCGCCATGACAGCTTGCAGCTCGTCACGTTTTTTTCCGCTCACGCGCACTTGCTCGCCCTGAATGGAAGCTTGCACCTTCATTTTTTCCTGTTTGATAGCTTTGACGATTTTTTTGGCCAGATCAATGCTCACACCTTGTTTAATCAGAATAAGCTGCCGCTTGCAGCCGCCGCTGGCATCTTCGACTTCCTGATATTCAAGACAGGACGCCTCCAGTTTGCGGCGTACCAGCTTGGCGCGCAGAATTTCGGTGACGGTGTTGAGCTTATTGATATCATCACCGACCACTGTGATGCTGTTATCAGCCAGTTCAATACTGGCTTTACTACCCTTGAAATCATAACGGGTGGTGATCTCTTTGATCACCTGATTTACTGCATTGCTCATTTCCTGCATATCGGTTTCGCTGACAATATCAAAACTGGGCATGTTCCACTCCTGCTCATGTAATTGTTTGGGAGCGAAATGCTGCCGTTTCAAACTTTGACAAGCAATGAGGCGGACTTAAGCTTGGCAGCCGAAAGGAGATATTGTGCCCAACACATCTAAAAAAGATTTTTCAGACGGTTTTTCAGACAGTTCTTCAAATGGTTTTTCGGATAAACCGTCAGCCAGCCCTGAAGGTGTGAAAAAGAATAAGCGTTTTCAGTTTCCACTTCCCTCTGCTCGCTGGTACCCGCTGTTGGGCGCGCTGGGCGGATTTATGCTAATCCTGCTGTTTATCGGTGGTGCTGGTCAGGATGCGCGCGCGCGCATGAGTATACCGCATGAAGAATGGCTTCAGGCTGATTTGCAGCCGAGCGCGATTATGCCGTCATCCCGCGTTCGCAGTGAACGCTTGCACTCGGGTGATCATGCCGTTGCCGTGCTGCAGCGCCTTGGCTTTGGCAATGTGGAAAGCCATCGTATGGTGCTGGCGGCCAATGCTAGTTATCAGTTGAAAAATGTGCGCGTTGGACAGGTTTTCAAGCGTGTGGATGATGCCGACGGTACGGACTTTTACTACAATATGGATGCCCGCGAGCGTCTGCATTTGCATCAGGCTGCGGGTAAGCATGACTGGCAGGCCAGTGTTGAAAAACGTAAGATATTCACCCGCCAGCGTATCGCTTCAGGCAAGATTACCGGTAGCCTGTTTGCCTCTGCCGAACGCGCCGGCATGGATCAGCGCACCACTATGAATCTGGTCGATATTTTCTCATGGGATATCGATTTCGCTCGCGATATGCGCAGTGGTGATACCTTTAAAGTGATCTATGAAGAACGCTTTGATGATGAAGGCAAAACCCTGGAGAGCAGTATCCTTGCGGCCCGATTCGTGAATCAGGGCAAACAGTATCAGGCAATCCGTTATCAGCAGATGGATGGGCGCGTTGATTATTATACGCCGGAAGGCAAAAGCATGCGTAAGGCCTATTTGAAAGCGCCGGTTAAATTTTCGCGCATTTCATCCCGCTTCACGCTGCGCCGCAAGCACCCGATTCTTGGCTATACCCGTGCTCACCGAGGCGTTGATTATGCCGCACCGCGAGGTACGCCTGTGCATGCCATCGGTGAGGGCTATATCGCTTTCAAAGGCTGGAAACACGGCTATGGTCGCTTTATCCTGATTCGTCACAATAATCGCCAACATTCCACCGCCTATGCACATATGAGCCGGTTTGCGCGTGGCATCAAAAGGGGCAAGCATGTCCGGCAGGGGCAAGTGATCGGTTACGTCGGTATGTCCGGACTGGCCACTGGCCCGCACCTTCATTTTGAGTTTCGTTCGCGTGGCCGGGCAGTCAACCCGTTGACTGTAAAACATCCACCTGCCAGACCTGTCGCAAAAGCCGAACGTGATCGTTTTATGCAGCAAACCGCCCTCTTGTTGGGTCAGTTAAAGCAATCATCGTCTGCTGTGATCTGGGGTTAGGGTACACATGAATCAATCAAATATCACCCCACAGCAGCAAACATGGCTGGACAAGGCGCACCGGGTTCTGGATATCGAAATTGCCGCCATCAAGGCCCAGCATGATGTGCTGGGGTCGGCATTTTTGCAGGCTATCGATACCATCCTGAAGCTGGAAGGTCGTTTGGTGGTCGTCGGCATGGGCAAGTCCGGCATCATCGCCAAAAAGATTGCTGCTACTTTTGCTTCTACCGGCACGCCGGCCTTTTTTGTGCATGCGGCGGAAGCGCAACATGGCGATCTGGGCATGATCACCGGGCAGGATGCGGTGCTCGCCTTATCGCATAGCGGTGAAACAGCCGAAGTGTGCGGTCTGCTGCCTGAGATTCGTCGACGTGGTGCAAGCGTCATCGCCATCACCGGCAATACCGAATCGACACTGGCTCGCTATGCCGATGTCGTACTCCACATTCCTGTTGATAAAGAAGCATGTCCGCTGAATCTGGCACCGACTGCATCGACCACAGCCACACTGGCGCTGGGCGATGCGTTGGCGGTTGTCGTGCTTAAACAGCGCGGTTTTAAAGAAGAAGATTTCGCCCGTGTGCATCCGGCCGGCAGTCTGGGTCGTAAATTATTGCGCGTGGCCGATGTGATGCATAGCGGCGAGGCCTTGCCGCTGGTCGCAGCTGATGCCACCTTGCGCGATGCGATCATGAGCATGAGCAGCCACCGCCTCGGCATTACCGGCATTACCGAGCATGGCAAACTGACTGGTTGTTTAACCGATGGCGATTTGCGCCGTATTCTCGAATCAGGTGATCTGGATATTACAGCGCCGGTACATCTTCATATGCATCCCGAGCCGACCACGATTGTAGCAGATAAACTGGCCAGTGAAGCCCTGCATGATATGGAAGTGCGAAAAATTACGGTGTTGTTTGTCTGTGATGAATCTGGAGCCGCGATTGGTGTGGTGCATATGCACGATATTTTACAAGGAGAGGCCAGATGACTCAGATAACGGCAAAGCAAAATAAACTGGGGCAGAGAAGTGGATTTGATTTCCCGTTTAGCATGGCAAGCGATATCCGCATGCTGATTCTGGATGTCGATGGTGTCATGACCGATGGTTCCATTGTCATGGACGGGCAAGGTGATGAATGGAAAGCGTTCAATGTGCGCGATGGCCACGGCATTAAAATGTTGCAACGCGCCGGTATTAAAATTGCCATTATTACTGGCCGCTCATCCGAAGTCGTGGCCGCCCGCGCTCGTGATCTGGGTATCGAGTTTGTCATACAGGGCTGTTTGAACAAGGCTGAAGGTTTAACCAGTCTGGAACAGGAATCGGGCATTGCGGCCGAACACTGCGCCATGATGGGCGATGATGTGCTCGATTTGCCTCCGATGTATCAATGCGCTCTGAGTCTGGCGCCTGCTGATGCGCATCATGCGGTATGCTCTCATGTGGATTGGGTTTCAGATCAGGACGGCGGGCGTGGCGCGATTCGACAAGCTGCTGAAGGCTTGATACTGGCCACAGGGGCATGGGGTAATGTCATCCAATCGCGCTATCAAATCGCTCCATCCGATTGCGGCTGGCATCACCAGCCAGATTAAATAACAGACAACCGATGCAAACAAAAACTTGGCGTAGCCTGAAATGGGGCAGCCTGCTTATTTCACTGGGCAGCATTGCAGTTGCGATCGTGTTGATGCAAACCGGCGGGCCAAAACAGGCAGAGCCGGCCAAAACAACTGAAGAACCGAAAACCCAGGTGGAAAGTCCGGTCATTGTTGAACGAAAAGATGGCAAAATCACATGGCAGTTACGAGCCGATGAAGCCAGTCAGCAACTGGATGGTAAGATGCGCTTAAGCCAACCTGTTCTGAACCTGTACACGGAAAACGGTAAGGAAATCAAAATTAAAAGCCGGCAGGCATGGTTTGAAGCTGTCCAGCGCAATGTGCGTTTCGAGGATCATGTCATGGTGTTTTTTGATGACTGGACCATGCAGAGCGAATTGCTGATCTACGACAGTGGCAAAGATGAAGTTCAGGTTCCCGGCAAGTTCAAACTGCGCGGAAAAACGATTAAGGCGCATGGGAAAAATATGCACTTGCATCGGGCTACTGAAGAGGTCAATGTAGAAGACGGTATCTGGATTGAGGATACTGATGTACACTGGCAGGGAGCATTAAAATGACCATTCAACGTATACTGTTGCCCATCATTATTATGCTGATTGTTGGCTTAATACCGGCCCGACTATGGGCTGGAGTCGTACACATTGAATCAGGTAAAATGACTGTTTATCACAAAACCAGCCAGGTTATTTTCACCAAACGGGTGCATTTGGTCAGGGACGATTTTGAACTCTTTTGTGATCGTCTGGTGGTTTATTACACAGACAAGGATCTCGACCGGGCAGAAGCCTTTGGCAACATTCGTCTACATCATGGTAAAGCCAGTGGCACGGCCGATAAGGCAGTTCTGAATCAGGCTAAAAACACTTTGACCTTGCTTGGCAATGCAGTACTGGAACAGGATGGTAACCGGGTTGAAGGTGAACGAATCACACATGATATGACTAAGGATAAAACCGTTGTGCTGCCAGCTAAAGGCGGCAGAACACATATGACCATAGAATCCACTGATAGCGGCGCCAAGCTGTTACCCGGTACAGGAAAACAGCCGTGAGCGCGCACCATCTTTCAGCTAGCGGCTTATGTAAAAGCTACCGCAGCAAGCAGGTAGTAAACAATGTGGGAATTGATGTCCATTCCGGCCAGTGTATTGGTTTGCTGGGGCCGAACGGGGCAGGTAAAACCACCAGCTTTTATATGGTTTGCGGTTTGATTGCTGCTGATGATGGCAAGGTCAGTCTGGATGATGAGGATATCACCGCTTTACCAATGCATCTGCGCGCGCGCAGAGGCATTGGTTATCTGCCGCAGGAAGCCAGTATTTTTCGTAAACTCACCGTACGCCAGAATCTGCTGGCCATTTTTGAAACGCTGAATATGCCTGATATTCAGATTGAAGAGGAACTCGAAGGCCTGCTGATTGATTTGGGTATTGAAGCGGTGCAACACCAGAAGGCGTTTACTCTCTCAGGCGGTCAGCGGCGGCGCACGGAAATTGCCCGGGCTCTGGTCACCAAGCCTAAATTTTTGCTGCTTGATGAACCCTTTGCAGGTGTTGATCCGATTGCAGTGGAAGATATTCAAACCATTATCGCCGAACTCCGTAGCAAGGGCATCGGTATTCTGATTACCGATCATAATGTCCGCGATACGTTATCCATCTGCGATCATGCTTATCTGATGAATGCCGGCCAGATTCTGGTGCATGGCAGTGCCGATGAAATTATCAATCACCCGGATGCGCGCCGTTTATATCTGGGCGAAAGCTTTTCGATGTGATGCTGGCTACAGTATCCGGTTGGAAAAACCGTTTGAATTTGCATGAATAGAAAAAGGGAGGAGGCCACATAGTTTATGAAATCAGCTACGCATGAATCCGTTATTGTCGCTATCACCGGTGCTTCCGGCTGTGCATACGCGCTGCGCCTGATCCAGCGTCTGGCCAATGCCGGCATCTTTCAACATATTCTGTTATCCGATGCGGCTCGCGTGGTATTGAAACAGGAAGCCGGTCTGGCTTTGCCGGAAACGGCATCGTTGACGACTACTCTGGCCAGTCACCTGAATATTTCTGCTGATCTGTTGTGCTGCTATGCCCTGGACGACTGGTTTTCTCCTGCCGCATCAGGCTCGGCGGGGATCAAGAAAATGGTCGTGGTTCCGTGCTCCATGGGCACGTTGGCGCGCATTGCTTGCGGTGCTTCGGATAATCTGATTGAGCGCGCCGCCGATGTGATGCTTAAAGAACACAGGCAGTTGATTCTGGTGCCACGGGAAACGCCGTTATCGAGCATTCACCTTGAAAATATGCTCAAACTTTCGCGTATGGGAACGCATATCATTCCGGCCATGCCGGGCTTTTATCACAGGCCGGAAACTTTGGATGATATCATAGATTTTCTGGTGGATCGCGTTCTTGACCACCTGGATTTTTCCAACCCCGAGGCTCAAAAATGGGGCGAATGAAGTTCCGCCCTGCTTATATCGCAATAGTGCTGAGTGCGCTATGGTTATCCGGCTGTGCAGGCGTAGCTGCCGTATCGGCCATTCCGGGTGCTATGTATGGGATGGTGGCCGATCAGTTTTCAGGTGAGGAAGAAAGCTTCGCTGCCAGTATGCGCCGGGTGCTGGCCGCCACCCAGCACTCACTGAAAGAAATGCAATTCGATATTGATATGCTGGAAATATTGGATGATGGCGGTTATGCCATTGCGCTGCATAGCAATAAACTCGATGGAGAAATAACCCTGACCAAACAGACGGAACGTTTGACAACGGTATATGTTAAGGTGAGATCCACCATGAGAAAAGACTCGGTGGAGCGCGCTATCATCCAGATGATCAAGGCTGAATTGAAAAAGTTACCTGCCCATGCGAAATTCCAGCGTGGTAAACTTCACAACCTGCGCGCCAAACCTACCGTTCAATCAAAGCGTTTGGGTTGGTATAGGCCAGGTGCAAAACTGGATGCGCATAGAACCGGCACAAAGGGATGGTTGAAAGTGAAGATGCCTTCGGGAAAGATGGCCTATTTGAAAGGCGCCATTCACAAAAAAAAGAAAAAATGATTTTACCAACTGGAGCAATAGTATGACAAACAACAATCAACCTCTGGATGATATTGCAGAAAAAATCGCTGGCGGCATCCGCATGATTGGCGGCCTGAAGCAGGGTGCCGAAGCGCAAGTGCGCAGCATCGTTGAAGGTGCATTATCCCAATTTGATGTGGTTACTCACGAACGCATGCAGGTTCAGGAAGCCATGCTAAACAAAGCCCGGCAGGAACTCGAAGCACTCAATGCCCGCGTGACCGATCTGGAAGCGCAACTGAAAAACGTTACGCAATAAAAGGTACAATAAAAGGTAATTGGGGTCGGGTCGCACGCCGTTATCGGCAATCAATCTAGCGGGTTTAAGTCCCGTGCGGGGAATTG
>CAYUBK010000068.1:0-9614 GCA_964442955.1 uncultured Zetaproteobacteria bacterium
CGTTGCAATCGCGACAGCCATATTTTTAACCGTATTCATGCCCAGATATACCAGTGCATGCTGCACCGAAGCCACCTCTCGGGAGAGAGCAAAAAACGCAGAATTGACCATTTTAAGGATTTTCATCGTCAGCACAGGGTCGCGCTCTATCACGCCTACCAAATCTTTGGGAGAACAATTCAAATTTGAGGTCATGGCCATGACCTGATGCACGCTATCAGGAAATGGCGGCATGCTTTCAACCATCGCGCTGAGATGCTGAGGCTGAAACCCGCTTTCTACATGATTGCTATCTGATGCCATGCTCACATAAAGCAAGAATAATGCCGTATTCTCAAGGTAACTGTTGTTATGCCTGTATCTGATCTATATTTCCAAATGATGTGAATTCGCACTACATGAAAATATTGTCTACAATAGGGCAGGTTCGGGAAAGGGAGTTCTATCATGGCACATCAAGATTCAGTCCGCAGCAAACAACCGAATGAAGGTGAAGATATAAATACAAGCTCCCAACTGTCAGAAAAAGCGGATATATTTGATCAGCTGCAGAACGAATTCGATGCTCTGGTTTCAGGTTCCGAACCAGACATGTCTCCACCTGAAATACCAGCTAACCCCAATGAAGATTGGGGCGACCTGATCCCAGCCGATCAACCATCAGATAGCCTTACAGATGCAGAACAAACTGAAGAACAAGGTGCAGAAACAGAACCATCAGGCAAAGACCCCCTGCCCCTGACTGAACCTTCCGGTGCTGACCTGGATGCTGATGATGAACTACAGCTTATCACTGATCCCGAATCCCCGGAACAGGCTGCCGGGACCAGTGATGGAATGACACCCTCCGAGGATGAGAAGCATGATGAAGTTGCTCAGGTAATAAATGACGAAATGCATTCCGAATCTGTTTCCAGCGAAGACGTATCAACTGCACATCAGGAACCGGATGTTTTTTCTTCTCAGGAGACAACCGATAACCCCCCATCCCCTGCCGGACAAAGCTTGCTTGCTGATGTGCCAGACGAGACAATACGGGCTAACGCAAATGAGCTATCTGGCAACCTTTCCCAAGCCAGTGAAAAAACACCCGGAATCCCTGCCCGTATGATTATGTTGATCGGTCTAGCTGTTGCCATGCTTATGGCTGCGGTTGCAGGATCTTTCTGGGCCTTTAATGATTCCGACTCACAAGATGCCGTTTCGGATAGGCTGCCTGCCAAAGATTTACGACAGGTCGTGATTAAAAAAGTGCCCAGAGCAATTAAATATATTCCAATCGACAAATCAGGCTCAGGTGCCAGTAACCCCCCACCCCAAAGCATTGCCCATGCATCCCAAACCCCGTCAAGCCAGCAGTCATCAATGCAATCCGGCACAAACCATGGCGCCACCAAACAAATACCCACCTCACCTCTCGGCGGCGACTGGATCATCAATCTGGAGTCATTCGATGTAGCGGGTGATGCCAAGACTTATGTGGCCAAACTGACCGGGCGTGATATTCACGCTGATATTCTGGCTGTCAAAATCAAGGGGAAAGCGTGGTACCGTGTTCGGACCCCAGGGTTTCCCAGCCAGCAGGAAGCTGAAAAACAGCGCCTGATATTGGTCAAAAAGCTGGGCCTGAAATCGGCATGGATTAGCAAATCCCGCCACTGAGCCAGTAATTAAATACCGCTTTATGTACATGGATTTTTTCCACCTTGATAACTTTATTGCAATCGCAGGTGGAAAAAATAAAGCATGCGCGTTATTTATTTCGTGTTACAAAAAAGCGGATAGTTGACAGGATAGCCCAACATATTGAATCTGCAGAGCTACTTGCAGAAGTCTGAGTGGCTCTACCGTTGGTGTAGCGACGCAGCAAACACATGCTTGACGAAAAAAAGGGGACTCTCATGGCAGCGCATGATGCAAATGGCAAAAGCAACTCACTGAATAAGCCATCCAATGATCTGGATTTATTCGACCAGCTTCAGGATGAGTTTGATGCGCTTCTTTCCGGTGCTGAATTGCCAGATAAGCAGGGAAATGTACAAGCCAAAGAGCTGACTTCGCCGACTGACCCTGTTCTTCAGGATACAACTGAATTTCTGTCAACCGCCGATATGCGTGCATTTGATATGCCCTCCGATGAACCAGCCGAACCTGTGGCGGAAGCGGTCATGCCAGACACTGCCAGCGAAGCGGTTGCTTCCGAGGATGACGCCACAGCAAGTGAAACTCAGGCCACACCATCGTCTGGAACGGTTGAAAATAACATGCCGCAGGTTCAAGAAGATGATATTCAGGCAGATGGTTCCGTATCCGAACCGGTTGAAGAAGCCGAACCCATCACGCCGGAAACCACAGATGATTCATCTGATTCAGGCTCTGCCAATAAGATCTTCCTGCAAGAAAGCGATTTATCCGATACCGGCCCCGCTGAACAAGCAAACCAACAGCAAGCCATGCCGGATCATCAAACGCCCGATCTGGATGGCATTGACCCGTTTTCGGATGAGATGGACGATGTCACATTGGAAGAAAAGGCTCCGGTTCACCCTGATATGTCTGAAGATAAAGCATCGCAGTCCCGGAGTGGTGGTCGCTATGCAATGATCGCCGGTTTCATTGTGCTGGCTGTTGCCGGTGGCATATACTGGTTTGTTGGCGGAATGCAGGAACAGCCCAAACAAGTGGCTTCCAGTCAGGAGCAAAGTATTCCGGAAACTGCAACCAAACAACCGGAATTACCCGATTCGCCTTCAGTGAGCCCGGTAGAAGCACCGCAGACTCCGGCAAAGGTTCAAATAGCAGAGACTGTAAAGGCATCCATCCAACGTGAAGCTGTCGAGAAAGCCAAAGCTAAACAGCTGGCTAAAGAACAGGCGGCAGCGAAACGTGCCGCAGCTGAAAAGGCTAAAGCTGCTGAACTGGCCGCTAAGCAGGCAGCAGTGAAACGCGCCGCAGCTGAAAAGGCTAAAGCTGCTGAACTGGCCGCTAAGCAGGCGGCAGCGAAACGCGCCGCAGCTGAAAAGGCTAAAGCTGCTGAACTGGCCGCTAAGCAGGCAGCAGAAAAACGCGCCGCAGCCAAAAAAGCGAAAGCCGATCAACTGGCTGCAAAGCAGGCGGCAGAAAAACGCGCCGCAGCTGAAAAACGCGCCGCAGCTGAAAAACGCGCCGCAGCTGAAAAAGCTAAAGCTGCTGAACTGGCCGCTAAGCAGGCAGCAGAAAAACGTGCCGCAGCAAAAAAAGCGAAAGCCGATCAACTGGCTACTGAGAAAGCATCAGCAAGAAAACTGGCCGTTATCAAACCATCGACTCCTGTGCAAAAAAACCAGGCCAAACCTCAACCGGTTACAACTTCTGTTGCAGATGAGCCCGGAAACTGGGTCGTTGAACTGGCATCAGTCAATTCTGACAAATCGGCCAGGCAACATGTCGCTCGTATTCGCGCTATGGGTGTTGAAAGCAAAGCAGTTCAGATCAATGACAAGGGCAGAATTTTTCACCGCATCCTCATTACCGGTTTCACAAGCAAACAGGAAGCCACAAAACGCCGGGATGCGCTGGCCAAACGACTGGGCGTGCGTGGTGCCAAAGTAGAAAAACGCTAATACGGAAGTCACGCACCCCATTGTTATTTAGTGGACTATGCCACTGAATAATGTTGTGCTGAAGAATTGACACATACCGATCCGCTTCCTAACGTCGCGGCATTTTTTAACACAAGGATAGTTCATGTCTGAGATAACCCGTTCACAAAATGATTTCGATCAAGCCCGCAAATTACTGCCGGGAGGCGTCAATTCGCCGGTGCGCGCCTTTAAATCGGTGGGTGGTACACCACGCTTTTTTGATCACGCTTCCGGGGCTTACGTATGGGATGTCGATGGCAATCAATATATCGACTACGTCGGCTCCTGGGGGCCGATGATTCTCGGCCATGCCCATCCCGATGTCGTCAAGGGCGTACAGCAAACCGCTGAATCCGGCATGAGCTTCGGCGCACCTTGCGAACTGGAAATCGATCTGGCTCAGCTTGTCGTCGATCTGGTGCCTTCGATTGATGTGGTACGTTTCGTCAATTCCGGTTCCGAGGCCACCATGAGCGCTTTAAGGCTGGCACGCGGTTTTACCGGTCGCGATAAATTCATCAAATTCGACGGCGGCTATCATGGTCATGCAGATGGTTTTCTGGTCAAGGCGGGCAGCGGCGCGGCCACCTTTGGCGAGCCCGATTCCGCCGGCGTACCGGCGGATTATGCCAAGCTTACGCTGACTGCGTCGTTCAACGATATCGAAGCCGTCAAACGTCTATTCGCCGAAAATCCGGGGGAAATCGCCTGCATTATTGTGGAGCCGGTGCCGGGCAATACCGGCGTGATGTTGCTCAATGACAATGGCTTCCTGCAAACCCTGCGCGATATCTGCGATGCCGAAGGCGCGCTGCTGATCTTCGATGAAGTGATGTGCGGTTTCCGCGTTGGCCTTGGTGGCGCGCAGGAGCGTTTCGGCATCATGCCCGATCTCACCTGCCTTGGTAAAATTATCGGCGGCGGTTTGCCCGTCGGCGCTTATGGTGGTCGTGAAGAAATCATGCGCCAGATTTCGCCCGATGGCCCGGTTTATCAGGCCGGCACCCTGTCCGGCAATCCACTGGCCATGCGCGCCGGACTGGAAACACTATCCAGACTGCGCAGACCGGGTTTCTACGATGACCTGGAACGCAAAACCACCAAACTGGTGGACGGTTTATTGGCCGGTTGCAAAGCCGCCGGCGTGCCTGCTGTCGCCAATCAGGTCGGTGCCATGTTCACCATCTTCTTCACTGATCTCGATGCAGTCGGTTGTTGTTCTGATGTCAGCAATCACTGCGATCTGGAATTTTTTGGCCGCTATTTCAATGCCATGCTCGATGAAGGCGTCTATCTGGCACCATCGCAATACGAAGCGGCATTCATGTCTGCCGCCCACAGCGATGCCGATATCGATAACACTATCGCCGCCGCATCCCGCGCGTTGGCAAAGCTGACGGCATGAGTTTTCACCACAAAGCACCCCAGGGTACTCCCTCTTGCGTAAACGCAATTCACCTTGGCACGAAGACACAAAGTATAAACAGCGGACTCATAGCATGAGTCTGTTGAGCCAGATTACATTCAATGATGCCGGTCTGGTGCCTGCCATCGCACAAGATGCTGAAACGGGGCGCGTATTGATGATGGCATGGATGAATGAAGAAGCATTCCGGCAAACCATGTCCACAGGTTTCGCCCATTATTATTCCCGCTCACGCCAGCAGCAGTGGAAAAAAGGTGAATCATCCGGCCATGTGCAGCAGGTGATTGAGATGTACCTCGACTGTGATGGCGATACGGTTCTTCTGAAAATCAATCAGACCGGCCCTGCCTGCCACACCAACCGCGAATCCTGTTTTTACAAACAACAGCAGGATGATGAATGGGTTACTATTGAGGAACCAATGACATGAATAAAAATAATATTCTGGACGAACTGACTGCAGTGCTCGAAGCACGTAAATCCGAATCTCCCGACTCTTCCTATGTGGCCGCCCTGTACTCCAAACCGGATAAAATGCTGGAAAAGATTGGCGAAGAAGCTGTGGAAACCATCATTGCCGCCAAGAATGATGACCGCGAACAGATTATCTATGAAACCGCCGACCTGTGGTTCCATTCCATGGTGATGCTGGCTCAGAAAGGCTTATCTTCTGATGATGTACTGGGTGAACTGGCTCGCCGCTTCGGAGTTTCCGGCCACGATGAGAAAGTATCCCGCAACAAGAACAGTTAGAAACTCATGCATTTCAACCCCTTACATTTCAAACCGGTTCCCGATTATCACATGCATACGCCGCGCTGCAATCATGCCACCGGCACGGTGATCGAGTATGCGCAGGCGGCAGTCGATGCCGGGCTGAGCGAAATCGGCATGTCCGATCACTCGCCCATGCCCGGCGACTTTGATAAAGCATGGCGCATGCACCGCTCCGAATTAAACGGATATTTGCAGGAGGTGGACAAAGCGCGAGATGCTTTCTCAGATCGATTAACCATTCGTGTCGGTCTGGAGGCAGATTTTCATCCCGGCACGGAAGGCTATGTGGCAGATATGATCGCCGCGCACGATTGGGATTATGTGATCGGTTCGGTGCATTATATCGGCGACTGGGGATTTGATAATCCGGACTGCATCCAAATCTGGGATACGTGGAACATCGAAGATGCGTACACGGCCTATTTTGATCTGGTCGCCGCCTCGGCAAAAACAGGTATGTTCGACATTATCGGGCATCCCGATCTGATTAAAAAATTCGGCCATCGCGCCCCCAAAGGCAGTCAGGCCGTGCACCAGGCTGAAGAAGCCATGCTGCAGGCTGTATTACAATCAGGTGCGGCGCTGGAAATCTCATCAGCTGGCCTGCGCAAACCAGTGGCAGAAATCTATCCGCACAATCGCATCGTCGGCAGAGCTGCAAAGCTGGGTATTCCATTTTCATTTGGCTCGGATGCGCATTCCCCCGTCGAGGTGGGGCATGGTATGGATGATTGTCTTACTGAATTATCGAACTTTCACACACATGAAATCGCCAGTTTTGAAGCTAGAAAACGGCGCATGATACCCATTCGCCATGCCTGAACAGTCAAAAAAAAGCGTGCTGATCACCGGTGCATCCGGCGGTTTCGGTATTGAGTTCGCCAAACAGATGGAGCCATCAGGCTACCGGCTAATCCTGCATGGTCGCGATAAGGTTCGCTTGCAAATGACACTGGATGCACTGAAATACCCGGACAGACATGCCATTATATTGGCTGATTTAAATGCCAAACATGGTTTATCCGAACTGATTGCAGCCATCGAATATGAACCACTGGTTGGATTGATTAACAATGCCGGCTTCGGCATTTGGGGAACATTTGAGCAGACCGGCATCGTGCCTCAAATTGATGTGATCAAAACCGATCTCAAAGCGCCGATTGCCTTAACCCATGCGCTGCTACCCGGCCTGCTGAAAAACGACGGTTTTGTCATCAATGTTTCATCACTGGCCGGCGAATATCCTCTGCCCTATATGAGCACCTACGCCGCCGCAAAAGCTGGATTGACTTACTGGAGCGAAGCACTAAGAACCGAGTTAAACGGACGCATTCGCATCGTCACGCTGGCCCCCGGCCCATCACCAACAGGTTTTCGTGAAGTGTCCGGCATGCCTTCCGGCCCCGGCAGTTTTTTCCGTACGCCAATCCCGATCATCATCCATGCCTGCCTGCAAACACTGGAAAATGGCGGCGGTTACTGCGTGCCCGGCTGGCGACATAAACTGCTCTATGCCATGCAAAAAGTGATCCCGCGAAAGTTCGGCTTATCGATCATGGCCAGGCAAATGCGTCCCTGAACGCATCGTGCAATTCACCTTCCATCAGTTAATTAAGTTTGTGCCCCCGGTTTTCCCGGATGAAAACCCGCAGAACAAATGCTGACCCCACTTCCTTTCAACTGTTCCGTCCATTCGCCTGTTCAGAACATCGATTTAATGAAGCATCTCATCAATCACTTTGCACAACTCACCAACAGCGAATGGCTTTGTTAATATTGCGCTATTGCTGATGACTGCATCCTGCTTCCCAAGAACCTGTGATTTGTCATAACCAGTAGCAAAAACAATAGGAATGTTTGGGGATGTCTCTCTAATTTTCGCTGCCGCCTTGATGCCTCCCATTTTTGGCATCACCACATCCATGATAATGAGCTGGATATTATCTATGTTCTTATTGAAGCATGAAATTGCCAGCAGGCCGTCAGATGCTGTCATAACATGGTATCCCAACTCTATTAAAATTTCAGAATGCACTTCTCGAACGGCTGCCTCATCATCTACTAATAGTATATACTCCCCATTGCCCACTGTATCTGTAACTGTAACTGTGACTGTATCTGTATCAGTATCTGTATATAACAATGGAAAACATGCTGTGAAGGTTGAACCGCTCCCCTTCACACTTTCGACATCCACAACACCGCCATGGGAACCAACAGTCCCGGCAACCATTGCCAAGCCCAGGCCAGTTCCTTTGCCAACCTCTTTTTTAGTAAAAAATGGCTCGAATATTTTAGCAATATCTTCTTTTTCAACTCCATACCCATTATCTGCAACTGACATACATGCGTATGATTGCTTGGATGCATCAGGATGCTTTTGTAAAAAAGCTTCATCCGGATTATTCATTACATAGGTGGAGACAGTTATTGCGGGCGTCTCCAGGTCAACTAATGCATCCCGAGCATTATTTACAAAATTGAGCAGTATTTGTTGGAGTTGTGTCCCATCCCCATTGATTAACAACCGGCCGCGACATAAATCCATATTTACATGGATACTCTCAGGCAACGTCATTTTGAACAGCGATGTTGATTGTTTAATCAACTCATTTAAGCAAACCGGCTCCATTTTCCTGATATCTTTTCTGGCAAAAGCTAACAGTTGTTTTACCATATCTGAGGCACGCTCAGTCTGGATTTCTATATTTTTCAAATATTTCTCGGGGTCTGATGCTCTTTTAGCAAGAAATACTGAACCACTAATGGCGGCTAATATATTATTGAAATCATGGGCAATGCCACCCACCAGCGTACCAATCGCCTCCATTTTTTGGGCTTGAATAAATTTCTTTTCTAAATCTATTACTTTATCTTTTGCACTAATATTCTCACCCATTAAAATCGCAAGAGCACCACCACCTTGAATAAGGAACTCAACTATACATATTGATATCACCAGTCCGTAGTTAATGCTATTGCCCAAAACGAAGGTCGCAGCTGAAAGTGTCGCTGCTTCCATAGCAATATAATGAACTGCAGCAATCCCTCCACCCATCACTATAGAGCTTGCAACTTTTTTGCCTATCTTGGCTTTAAAAGGTGAAAGCCTGAACTCGTAAAGTAACATGAGTGCAAGAATGGAGACTATCAAGGCGATAACAGCGGAAAAATGTACGATTGAATAATCATACGACACTGTGATGGGGAGTTCGATTGCAGCCATGCCAATATAGTGCATGGATGCAATACCCGCAGCTAAGAGAGTCCCTCCTAAAAAGCATCCTCGCTTATTTGCCTGTAGCCGATGAATAACGAAGAAGGCTAATGTTGAAAATATAACTGCAGCCAGCAAAGACACTGCCGTAATGGCTATATCGTAATTGATGCGGAAGGGCGCCTTCATAGCCAGCATTCCAATGAAATGCATTCCCCAGATGCCTCCTCCCATGGCTAAACCGCCACCTGTCATCCAAAACCACTGGATTGAAGTGCTCTGGGCAATAGATACGCGACTAGCGATACCAAAAGAAACATACGAAGATAGTGTGGCAATCAAAAGTGATAATATAACCAGATTGGGAAAATAGTGCATTGAACTAACAACCATGATGCCTCCCATTTCTGATTACCACATAAGACCCTAGCCAGTAATGTAATGTATTCCAGAATTCATGAATGTCAAAAAACATAAATACTGCAAGTTTTCATATTTCGCCACAGCTGGAAGTAAACGGTATCTTGCCGAAAACCGACGAGAGCGTGCCCTTCCACCTTCACACTGAAAT
>CAYUBK010000069.1:0-9495 GCA_964442955.1 uncultured Zetaproteobacteria bacterium
TCATGGCTGTAGTATCCGTATTTACCGCCGTAACCGGTGTATGAGCCGTAACGGCCATAGCGGCCATACTTCTTGTAGCCATAGCCCGATGAAGACAGCTTAAAGCCGTTGAAAATCGCGCCGGAAGGTTTGATATGCACAGTATTGAGCTGGGTCAGTGCACGCTGCACTGCATCGACCGGCGCATGATTGGCGCGAACCACGAGAAACAAGCCATCCACCTTCGGAGCCATCAGTACGGCATCGGTCACAACCAGCACCGGAGGCACATCCAGCAGAATCATATCGTAGGCTTCTCCGGCAGAAGTCAGAAATTCATCCATCGAACGGGATGCGAGCAACTCGGACGGATTGGGCGGGATCGAACCGGAAGTAAGCACATCCAGATTATCGACCTGGGTCGACATGGCAATATCGCGCCAGTCCTGACTATGAATCAGGATATCGCTGAGTCCCGAATGACGCTCCAGGCCAAAATATTCATTGACGCGCGGTTTGCGCAGGTCGCAATCCACCAGCAGTGTCTTGAGGCCGGCATTGGCCAGCGTCACAGCCAGATTACAGGTGGTGGTGGTCTTGCCTTCACCGGGTACGGCACTGGTCAAAATCAGCGTTTTAGTCTTCGCCTCAAGATTGGCGAACTGGATATTGGTACGCAATGAGCGATAGGCCTCACTCTCGGGCGAACGCGGTCTGGAAATCGTCACCAGATAATTTCGAACACCATCGGCAGAACGTATATATGGCAAAGTTCCGAACACAGACATACCAGTCTTGCTCTCCAGTTCTGACAAGCTCTTGATCGACCTGTCCATATTCTCCCGCAAAAACGCCGCTCCGAGCCCCATGGCCAGTGCAGCCAGCAGTGCCATCAGGGTATCGTTAAAGCGATTGGGCAAAATCGGATCGGTCGGAACATAGGCAGGCTCGATAACGCGCACATCTGAAACCAGAATCGCCCGTTTGATATTCGCCTGCTGCTTGCCTTCCAGCACCTTCTCCATCATTTCATTCAGTGCAGCTGCCTGCCCCTTGCGCAACATGGCTTGCCTGAGCAATTCCGAATTAACCGAATTCTGCTGCTGGCGGATTTCTTCAAGCTCCTGATCCATTTTCTGTTTCAAAAACGCAATTTTCTGCTGCAGAGAGCTGTTCACATGGCGCCGTAACGACTTCACCTGCCTTTTCAATAAGCTAATCTGACGATCGAGTCGCACCACTTCGGGGAACTTGTCGGTTACCGTTCGGGTCAACAGATCTCTTTTATCCTGCATCTGACTGATTTTCTCCGATAAACTGGAGAAGGATGCGCGCATATCCTCCGGCACATCCAGCACCATCATCGCAGCAGGCAGTTTACTATCGCTGATCTCATTCAGATATTTGAGGATGAACCTGGTTTTCTTGATTTCCTCGAATTCGTCTACCCAACGTTTGCCGGCACCCTCGAGTTGCCCGAGCAGTAACTCGCCCTGCATCGCATCCAGAGGGTTGGTCGATTGCCCCATGGCCTGCAATTTATTCAAATCCAGCTGTACCCGCTTGCCAATCTCACCCAGAAAATTTTCCTTTTTCTTCAATCGGCCAGCCTTGTAAGCAATTTCCTCATCGCCGTATACCGAGGCCAGCGACTTCAGAACGGCAGCCGCTTTATAGCGATCATAATCGCTATAGGTGACATATAGCATATCCGAGCCTGTTTTGACCGCCGTTAAACGTGAGCGGATCAGCTTTGCAATCGGTTCCGCCTGCTGATTCGCAACACGGTACGTCGTTCCCTTTGGTCCATAATAATCACCGATGCTGATTTGAAATCCATCCAGCCTAACAAGAGCTGACTGGCCGGCTTTTTTGTTGTGGCCGGTTACAGGGTTTGTGATCAGAAACTGCCCTTTATCCAGGAATTCAATCAGCACGGACGAATAGGGCTTCCCCTCCGGAGGCGAAAATCGCTTCAAATAAGCATGTGTTAGCGGCACATCCTTGCCAACAGCACGTTTCAGACGATCCGAAATTTTCATCCACAAGGAACGTCCTGCAACCAGCGTTGTAACCCGGTCGAGTTGCAATTCCCTGACGATACGCATGGCTACAGGTAGCGACTTGATCACTGCAATTTTGGATTGCAGCCGATCCTCCTGGGAAAAAGGTGAAAATCGCCGCGCCATTTGCTTCTGCTGATCCATCGCCATATCTTCACTTTGCAGCTGGATGGTCATGGCGGACTGATACACAGGCGTCTTGCTAAATGAATACAGCTCTCCGCCGAGAAAAACAGTGACCGCCACAATCAGCAGCACCCAGCGCTGACGCACCGCCATGTCGAGGTAGTCTTCCAGCTTGCGTTCCGGTTTGGCCGAAAGCATCTCTTCCATCATATTCATAGCGAAACGCTTTCTCCTTTCATCAACACTATCATCATCTGCCCAACGTTTTGCCGATCGTGTAAATAGCCAGCGTTTGCAGAATCATATTCATGCTTGGCGCAATCTTAACCAGCACATCGTTGAGCTTGCCAATAAACGAATCCGGCACATAGACAATATCGCCGGCCTGCAGCGGTATATTCAGGCGGGCATCGCCCTGTTCAAGCGCCTCCAGATTGATCGTGCGCATCATCGGATTACCCATACCGCCGCGAATCACTTTCACATCCTCTTTTTTTGCCGTCGAAGATACATAACCGGCACGGGTCAGCGCATCCACCAGCGACAACTGCCCCTTGTGCAGCGGCACGATGGTCGGGGCACCAACTTCGCCGAGCACAAACACCTTTTGATCCTTGTTACTCGGCAGAAACAGGATATCGCGATCATCCAGCATTACATCCGTACGCCTGTCGCCAATCTCCATCAAGCGGTGGAAATCAATATCCATAAACTTGCCATGGCGGATCATATAGGCGGCATACCAGTTCACATCGGCTGATAGCGTATCCAGTTCCAGCATCGCCTCAAACAGCGTGACCTTGCCGCGAATGGGTACCACGCGCGAAATGGGCTCGCCAACACTCTGTTTGCTATTTTCGGCAAAGTTATTCACCTTGCTGCCATTCTTGGCCACTCCTATGTTGCCACTGCCGCCAAATCCATAAATGCCAGACAGTGCACCCAGCGAGGAAGCCAGTTGCTGACGATTCTGCCCGGCCGGAGAAAATTGTTCAGCTTTGCCACCTGTCACCATCTGGGCGCGTTTAAATATCTCCAGGTCGCCAATCAGAAATAGTTTTTTGCTGGAATATTCGGCGATATCCATATCCAGTTGCGGACTCCGGATATAGGCTCTGTAACGCTCTGTCAGATACTGCTGCGCCTCAACCAGCGTCAGACCGGCTAGTTTTATATTGCCCACATAAGGCGCGAATATCGTTCCGTCATCCTTGATTCGGGTCACGCGTGATAATTTTTCATAACCCCATATGGTGATAGAAACCTGATCCCCGACACCCAGACGATAGATCAGCCCTTGACCAATCCGTTGCTTATAGATGTCGGATTCCAACGCGTTGACTTCCGAGCCCTGATCGGATGCATGTGGCTGCACCGCTTGCCCGCTCCTGGCCAACATTTCTTCTAAATCGGCCTTACCAGGCTGGCGACGCTGCTGCGGCTGTTGCATCGCTGGTGCCTGCACCGCTGATCCATCCGGCCTTTCCCACATATCCGCGCCGTAAGGCTGCACATGCATTTTTTGCATGGGGGCAGCAGCCCGATGCTTCCCGACCGGCTGCCAGCCGGTCGTCATAGATGCGCATCCGCTCATACCCATGAGCATCATAAAGCTGATTAACATCACTGCCGGGCGGTAAGCGCCAGTCCTCCTGCAAATACTGGCAGACATCTGCTGACTATCCATTTTCAACCCCTTTCACCATCGGCCCCAGCGCTCCGGCAGCCGCATCAACATGCCCTGCAATCTCTTTTGCACACTGATTAAACACCCCCTGGCTCATGCGATATGGATCGGCAATCTCTTTGCCTTTCATATCACCGGGTGAAAAGTGGCTAAGCAAAAAAACGCGCCCGAACAAGTGTGGATATTTCTCACACAAGTAGGTTCGTTGATTATTTTCCATGACAAATATAACATCCATAGCTTCGAGTTGCGGCTGAAACAGCTGTCGACCCCTGTGCCCTGAGAGATCGACCCCATACGCTTTGCCTGCTTCCTGCATCTCTTTTGCTGCAGGTCGCCCAACCAGCGCTTCCAGACCGGCCGACTCGACCCGCGCCTCTGGCAACACTTTGGCCAACATCGCTTCTGCCAATGGCGACCTGCAAATATTGCCAATGCATACGACCAGTATTCTGTTAATCATATGCTTTCCCGCCACTGAGGCCGACAGAAACAAAGCTTTCATCAAAATAACGAATCGTTTTTTTCAATCCCTCTTGTAGTGATACCGCAGGTTGCCAGCAAAGAGCATTGCGGGCCAGCGAGATATCTGGCTGACGCTGGGTTGGATCATCCTGCGGGAGCGGATGGCGCACAATTTTTGATGATGACGCAGTCATGCTAATCACCTGCTCCGCCAGCTCCAGAATGGTAAACTCCACCGGATTACCCAGATTAACCGGCCCGGTGAAGTCGTCATCCGTGCCCATCAGTTGGACAAAGCCATCAATCAGATCGTCAACATAACAGAATGACCGGGACTGACTGCCATCACCGTAAATTGTGATCGGCTTATTCTGCAGCGCCTGCATAATAAAATTGGAAACCACGCGCCCGTCATTCGGATGCATGCGCGGCCCGTAGGTATTAAAAATGCGGGCGACTTTAATATGCAGTCCATGCTGCCGGTGATAATCGAAAAACAGCGTCTCAGCACAGCGTTTACCTTCGTCATAGCAAGAACGAATACCAATCGGGTTGACGTGACCCCAGTAATCTTCTGTCTGCGGATGCACATGCGGATCGCCGTACACTTCGGATGTGGATGCCTGAAATATCTTCGCCTTGGTTCTCTTGGCCAGCCCCAGCATATTGATCGCACCATGCACGCTGGTTTTGGTGGTCTGTACCGGATCAAACTGATAATGAACCGGAGAAGCCGGACAGGCGAGATTATAAATCTCGTCGACTTCCACGTAGAGCGGGAAAGTGACATCGTGGCGCATCACTTCAAAGTGGGGGTCATTCAACAAAGGCAGGATATTATCTTTGGTGCCGGTAAAGAAGTTATCCACACACAGCACATCATGGCCATCTTTCAACAGGCGTTCGCACAAATGTGAGCCCAGAAAGCCGGCACCACCGGTCACCATGATGCGTTTACGTATCATATCAGGCATGGATCAGCCCGCTATTGCCAATGCAAACATGGATAATATTCATTGCAGCTCCACCTCAACTTGTAATGCACTACTCGGACACACTATTACCAACTTGTCACCATCCTTCACCCACGCTACCGCACAACAGGTGCAAAAGCAGCTGCTGCAAAAGAAGAAAACATCGATATCGCGCCATAAAAGCAAACATCAGAACGGCAATAAAACAAAACAAGCCTGCTCCCGCCCATAAAAGCGGGAAAAGCTACATATCGTTTATGGCATCGGTGTGACTCTCTCCCAATCACTATGAACCGTGTGTTTAAATCGCAGCATTACCCTCAAACGCACTCACACATCCTGAACTGTTTCCGCCCACAAAGCGTGGCCTCGGTGTATTTGTAAACCAAGACCAGATGATTGTCAAATCACCACATGCGCCGAATATGATTTCGTTTCAGCTTATACGCCACCAATATTTGCTCCAGCCTCAAACAACCTGCAGCCAAACCTTGAGAACAGGACACATCAACCAAGCCATGCGCAAAGCACTACTTTGTCGGGATACTCAAATAATAAGCTAACGACAAGGAAATCACCCTGGCTTTAAAGTTTCCTCTGGGCGCCCGCATCATACCATAGGATAGCTGAAAACTGTAAGCATCAGAAAACTGCCACCCAATACTCGCATCAGCTTGCCAGACCAACCCTCCAGCCACATCCAGCCCACCGCCGCCAGCCGCCCCGACAAGCACATCGCCCTCAACAAACAAGGGTGATCCAAACACTGGCAGACGCACACCTCCACCGACCAGCCCTGTCATATAGCCTCCGGCCATGCCTTTATAGGCTCCGATACCCTGTCCACTCAAGTACAAGCTATCAGTAATAAAGTAATCCGCCTGAAATCCAAGCAAATCGACATTCAGGTTGGCATGGTGATTTCGCCAGTTCGGTGCATCCTGTATATAACGTTGATTCACCAAACGAATACGAAAATGTTTCGCATCAAATCCACCGAGATCAACCATACGAACTGATGTTCGATCCGCATTCGGGCTAAACAAATGATAACCAAGCATCGCAGAAACACTGCGTGCCTTGAAACTTGCACCGGGTGAGCGAACATAACCCACACCGGCCTCGGCAAACAAGTGTTCTCCAAGTTTCTGCTGCAAGGTCAGTTGCACATCAAGCAGCACGCCGCCACCCGTTGCTACATTTCCGCCACCAGCCGGGCCAAATGCCCCCGACAGTTTTAACCATGTACTGTCTGTTATCCGCTGCCGATAACCAGCCCCAAACAATATCTGCATATAGCCGTTACTTTTGCCCTGCATGGCACCTGCGGATTCAACTTTAACAAAAATATGATTATTTAAATACCGACTCCATTCGACACCGGCAAGGCCAATGGTTCGATATTGAGTCGCCCCGTTATCCGCCAGTACGCCAGCGGGAATATTGTAGCGCCGGTATACCACGGAAAATTCCTGCTCCGCCAAATGCACTCTCCTGCGGGAGCGAAGCTGTGTTTCGGGCAAGTCGACCCAACCTGGCAAGGCCAGGACTGAGAATGGGTAACTATAGGATATATAAGGCTGAAAACTGTGTATCACCCCATCTGGAAAATCGACATAACTCACGCCCGCACCGATCCCGCCCAGATCCCCCAAATTCCACTGTGCACCAGCATGGTAACGCAGCATTAGCCCGCCGCCTTGCAGGGTAAAACCTCCACGTCCGCCACCAGCACCAACAAAGATGCCTGCATTGAGCTCAAATTGTTGCCATATCTGCTGATACAATTCAGCCGCTGCACCCAGAGTAATAAACCCGCCACGCTGACCTGACAGAGCCCCATAAGCACCGCCACCCACCCGCAGGTGACTGTTCACATCAAACAGAAGGGTGGCCCCCATCAAACCCATTTTCTCGCCTTTGGGTAGCCCTAATGACTCATAGGTCGCACGAAACTGCGTCTGCATGGCATCAACAGAGGCCAATGATCCATCCACCCATTTCACTTCGGAAGCTGTTGCAGGAAGAAAACTCGCCAGCAACAACCACCCAAACAGCAGGCCTCGCAACCAACTATGACTTTGTAACATCAAATTCAGGATTCTCTCCCCTTTTCACCCTCAAATAATTTCCCGCAGCCCTGGCTTCAACCCACAATATTCTTCCCATTGATCAACGCCCTGCACAATCATCATGGCGATTCATGAATAGCAACGCAAGTCGCGTTGCAACTACCCAACGATGGAATAATAAAATGGTAAACTCACCATTTTGTTATTCAAGAGTTCAGGTTAATCATTGCCGAATAGATCGCGCGTATAAACCTTGCCTTCTACATCCCGAAGTTCATCAGCCATGCGGTTAGCAATGATGATGTCCGCCTGCTGTTTGAAAACCTGCAGGTCAGTCACAATACGGGAATTAAAGAAGCTTTCTTCAGCCAGAGCCGGTTCATAGATAATCACTTCAATACCCTTGGCCTTGATGCGTTTCATGATGCCTTGAATGCTGGAAGCGCGGAAATTATCCGAACCGGCCTTCATGATCAAACGATGTACGCCAACCACGTTCGGCTGGCGCCTGATGATATCCTGAGCAATAAAATCCTTACGCGTGGTATTGGCTTCTACAATCGCATGAATCAAGTTTTGCGGCACGTCCCGATAATTGGCCAACATCTGCCTGGTGTCCTTGGGCAGGCAATAGCCGCCATAACCAAAAGATGGATTGTTGTAGTGATCCCCGATACGCGGGTCCAGACAAACACCATCAATAACCTGTCGGCTATCCAGCCCGTGGACGGCGGCATAGGTATCCAGCTCATTAAAATAGGATACGCGCATGGCCAGATAGGTATTAGCGAACAGCTTTATCGCTTCGGCTTCGGTGGAGTCGGTAAACAAAACAGGAATATCTGCCTTGATTGCACCTTCACAGAGCAGCGCAGCAAAGCGCTCGGCCCGTGCCGATTTTTCACCGACAATAATTCGGGATGGATGCAGGTTGTCATACAGTGCCCTGCCCTCACGCAGAAACTCGGGCGAAAAGATGATATCCGGACAATTATATTTCTCGCGTACAGAGGCGGTAAATCCAACAGGAACTGTCGATTTAATCACCATCGTCGCAGCCTGATTGATAGCAATCACATCCCGAATCACCGCTTCGACCGAGCCGGTATCAAAATAATTACTTTCCGGGTCGTAATCCGTCGGCGTGGCAATAATCACGAAGTCAGCACCTGCATACGCTTCCTGCTTATCCAGCGTCGCACGGAAATCCAGAGCTTTTCCAGTCAGAAACTTCTCGATCTCTGCATCCTGAATCGGTGACTGCTGCCGGTTCAGCATCTCCACCTTTTCCGGCACAATATCCAGCGCTGCAACCTCATGATGTTGAGCCAGCAGCATGGCATTGGATAGTCCTACATAGCCGGTTCCGGCGATTGCAATTTTCATGGTTTTACCCCAAAGAAGAAAGTAAGGATCTCTGTACAAGTATATTCTGCATACGCCTCATCGCACGGCCTGCGCCTGATTTCGCTCCGCTCGCACAGTTTTAACCACGATCAATGCTTCGATCAACACCCAGCCGGCAAGGGTGAAAATGATTGCCCCGACAGCCGCCACTGTCCACTGTCCATTGCCAATGGCTTTGATAATACCCATCACCATGCCGGAAATGGTAGCCCCCAACACCAGCAGCATCGGTAACAAAGTATAGAGAATCGGTTTCTTTTTACGATACAGATAAATGGTGACCGTCAGCAGCGTCAGACCGGCCAGAATCTGGTTGGTGGTGCCGAACAGCGTCCACAAAAACAGACCGGCAGGCTTGCCATCCATTTTGAAGAAAGCAAAGAATCCGATCGCCGCTACGGCCAGCGCCGTGGCAATATAACGATTGCCGAGTATTTTAAGTCCGATGGTTTCGCCAATTTCCTCCAGATTAAAGCGCAACAGCCGTGCGCCGGTATCTACCGATGTCATGGCGAAACCGACCACGACTACCGAGATAAAAGCGGCGGCATAATCCAGCGGGATGCCGAGCTGGTGAATGAAGTTGGCATTGCCCTGAATAAATACGCCGAGCTTCTGATGCAAACCAGCCGCTTTCTCCCACGAACCATAAAAGGACTCCCAGTCGGCGCGTGTGGCAAAAGCTCCGGCCGTGGTGGCCAGTACCGCCAGCAAGGCCAGTA
>CAYUBK010000070.1:0-9417 GCA_964442955.1 uncultured Zetaproteobacteria bacterium
TTTTCGCGCGTATGGAAACGCATGCGAAGCTGGTTCGGGGATACAGGGTAAAAAACAAGGGAAACACACGGGCAATAAAACACAAACCACACACAACAGAGCACACAACACACACACAAGGGAAACAAGGAGGAAAACATGGCAACATTATTTACATTTGAAGATACATCCGCACAGTCAGCCAGCATCAAGGTGATCGGCGTTGGCGGCGGCGGCGGTAATGCGCTGAATAATATGATCAGTCAGAAATTGCGCGGCGTTGAGTTCATTGTCGCCAATACCGATGCGCAGGCCATTGAACGCAATCATGCCGACAGTAAACTGCAACTGGGCGCGGAAATCACTCGCGGGCTGGGTGCTGGCGCCAATCCCCAGGTTGGTCGTGAAGCGGCTGAATCAGAAAAAGAACGGCTGCGCGAATTTATGCAGGATACAGACATGGTTTTCATCACGGCAGGCATGGGTGGCGGAACCGGCACTGGTGCGGCGCCGGTGATTGCGGAAGCGGCCAGAGATATGGGCGTGCTGACCGTTGCCGTGGTGACGAAACCGTTCAGCTTTGAAGGCAAACGTCGTATGCGTCAGGCCGAGGCCGGCATTGCCGAATTGCGCAAATATGTGGATACACTGATTACCATTCCTAACCAGAAACTGATTGGCGCAGTGGGCAAAAACACCAGCATGCTGGAAGCATTCCGCAAGGCCGATGATGTGCTGCTGCAAGCGGTGCGCGGCATTGCCGAGTTGATTACACACACCGGCTATATGAATGTGGATTTCGCCGATGTGAAAGCAGTCATGAGCGAGACGCGCGGCGTTGCCATGATGGGTTCCGGCTTTGCCTCCGGTGATAGCCGGGCGATAGAAGCGGCAGAACGCGCTATTTCTTCGCCGCTGCTGGAAGATATCGATATTCATGGTGCGCAGGGTATTCTGGTCAATGTTACCGGTAACGAGGATATGACGCTGGCCGAATATGACGAGGCTGTTTCGATTATTCATAATATGGCCGATGAGGATGCCAATATTATTTGCGGCATGGTTTATGATCAGGAAGCGGATGACAGCATCCGCGTGACTGTGGTTGCAACCGGCCTGTCCGGTGAAGCATCGCTGATCGGCGTCACCAGCCACATGGATAAGGAACCGGTTGCTGTGCCACGCATCCCGGCCATTCAGCCGGAAGTGCCGCAGGTTCAAAAGGCACCCGTCCGTCAGGCCGTCGGTCAGCAGACACAGCCGCAATCATTTGACCTGCCCGGTTTTAATGATGATGAATTTGCCGTCCCCACCTTCCTGCGCAGGCAGGCGGATTAAGGCGACTGTTTGGGAGATAATTACGGCGACAGAGCAGTGCATGGAAGCCCTTATTCTGCATCAGTCAGCCATCGAATGAGCATGACGTTTTGTTTTTATGGTCTTTTGTGGCAGCCTGCGCAGTTATTGTAGCTGGTTGTCGGGGATGACATCAAGAACAACTGTGTCCGCACGACTGACCCATGTTGATAGTGGAACCAACCAATTGCTTTGCCATAAACTCAGGAGGCATGCATGATAGCACAGAGAACGCTGGATCATTCGATTCGTTGTAGCGGTATCGGTTTGCATTCCGGCCGTAAAATCGAACTGGTTTTGCATCCGGCGCGCGCCAATAGCGGCATCACCTTTGTTCGCTCCGATCTGGGTGTTGAATTCCCGGCCAAAGCGGATCATGTCACTGATACCCGCTTGTGTACGACGATCGGCAAGGGCGATGCTAATATTTCTACTGTTGAGCATTTGCTTTCTGCCCTGGCGGGGCTTGGCGTGGATAATGCTCGCATCGAGGTTAGTGGCGCTGAAGTGCCGATTATGGATGGTTCCTCCGCGCCATTCGTATTCCTGATTCAGTGCGCCGGTATTCGCGAGCAGTCCGCCGCCAAAAAAGTGCTGCGTATTCTCAAACGCGTTTCCGTCGAAGAAGGCGATAAACGCTGCGCCCTGTATCCGGCATCCGGCTTTAAGGTTTCCTATTTACTGGATTATGACCACCCCTTGCTACGCCAGCGTAAAGTCTCGGTGGATTTCTCCCGCCAGGCCTATACGCGCGAAATTTCACGTGCCCGCACGTTCGGATTCCTGCATGAAGTCGAAGCCTTGCAGAAAGCCGGTCTGGCTTTGGGCGGTTCGTTGGAAAATGCCATTGTGCTGGATTCTCACCGGGTCGTGAATGAAGGCGGTCTTCGTTATGAAGACGAGTGTGTGCGCCACAAGATTCTCGATACGCTAGGTGATCTTTCCCTGTCCGGTTATCCCATTGTCGGCGCTTTTGAAGGCGAGTTAACCGGCCATGATATGAATCATAAACTGGTGACTGCTTTACTGGCTGATCCATCGGCTTATCGTATTGAAGAATTACAGGCTAAAGAAGCTGCTTCCCCCGAAGGCGTTGGTCAAACGCAAACGGTTTAATGTTCCAGATGTAATGCTCTAACTTTGTTTTCCCCTTGTGTGACAGGCCGGCTTTTTAGCTGGCCTGTTTGTTTTCAGGCAACAGTTTCTTTGCAGAGCATCATACACTGCATTTACCGCAGCATCGCTTGGTTTTCTCACCGCTGCCACAAGGGCAGGCGGCATTTCGTCCGACTTCGCTGACCTCACATTGGCCATCAACATAGCGCCAGTGGTTACCCACTCGAACAAAATAGCTGATTTCGTGCAACGCCATGATTTTCCCTTGTTCGCGGAATCCGGCTATGAATTCAACCGTTGTCTCTGTCGCCTTGATGATTGATAGCCCCAGCCAGTCGGTATCGGTGGGCGAAACGTGCGATGGTCTTGTGTCGGGATGCCAGCTTTGATGCAGATAGTCCCAATAACCCCGCACATAAGCAGCGTAACGCGAACGCATCAACGCTTTAGCAGAGGCGGCGCCATCGCTATCAATCACCGGCTGGCAGCAGTTCGCAAACGGTGCGCCGCTGCCGCAGGGGCAAGGTTCAGTTGTTTGCATCAGGATCAATAATATGGCGCACGATATCTTCTTCGCAAAAACCTTCTCCGCATACTGTGTGATGACGTAACGAAACACCGGCCTGATGCACTGATGCCGCATCGCCGGAAATCAGCGGGTGCCAGTCAAATAACGGTTTTCCTTCATGCAGCAATCGATACGCGCAAGTATCCGGCAACCAAGCATAATATTTATCTGCCATACGCCGAATATTCATGCAATCGGGTACGCTTTCGCAGCGATGCTGGTAATCAAGACATCGGCAATGGTCGTCATCGAATAGCTTGCAACGGATATCTGTATAAAGAATTTCGCCCGAATCCGCATCTTCGAATTTCCACACACAGCAACGACCGCAGCCATCGCAGAGCGACTCCCATTCATCATCGGACATTTGCGCTAACGTTTTTTGTTTCCAGTACACTGGCCGCTCACTTATAAGAATTTACGAGCCTCATTGTTAGTACCCAAACATATTTTACCAGAACAGATGTACTACGTGGGCCGTGAGAAAGCCCATAAGGCAGCAATTATGCCAGGAAAAAGAGCACCGCAAGCGTCGTGAGTGCGACGGGGATTTGCATGACAAACAGAATATCTTCTTTACTCTGCTCGCCAAACAGGTGTTGTTTATCATCTTCAACGTGAAAGATCGTAGCCATGTCAGCCTCCTTGGTTGTGCTTTCTCTTCTGGAAGCAAGACTGCTTGCCACGAGAATCATCCACTGTGAGGCAAGTCACCAAGACCTATGAGTGTGGCAAAAGAACACAGACATGCAATGCTGAGTTAGCCCTCTGCGTACAGCGCTTCCAGAATTTCCCGGCCACCAGCCGCCAATACTTCATCGGCAAGCGTTGTCCCCATGTTTTCTGTATCTGACCGATTCCCCGTCGTTTCCCGAACAATCAGCTTAGAGCCATCCACAGCACCAACTAAACCTTTGAGATGGAGGCTATCGCCATCAAGCGTGGCAAACGCGGCAATCGGCACCTGACAACCGCCTTCCAGCCGTGCCAGAAAAGCGCGTTCGGCGCGGGTGCGAACCACCGTATCGGCATCATTGAGCTGATCGACCAGCGCATTGATCACATCATCGGTATCTCGCGTTTGCACACCCAGCGTACCTTGCGCCACAGCGGGCAACAGGATTTCCGTATCGATAAAATCATGCATCTGATCGGCCATGCCCATGCGCTTGACGCCAGCGGCGGCCAGAATCACCGCATCGACTTCAACACCAAGCTTGGATAAACGCGTCTGGATATTGCCGCGAATGGAGGTGAATTTGAAATGCGGGAATCTGGCCTGAATCTGGGCAATACGGCGCAGACTGGATGTGCCGATGGTGGCACCTTCCGGTAGCGATTCCAGTCCGCCGCCGCTAATGGTGGCAATCGCATCGCGCGGATCTTCACGTTTCGGGTGGGCGCGAATGGCGGTGCCAGCAGGCAATTCAGTCGGTACATCTTTCATGGAGTGCACAGCGATATCAGCCCGGCCATCGAGAAGCGCCTCGTCGATTTCCTTGGTGAACAATCCCTTGCCACCCACCTGCGCCAGCGGCACATCGAGGATTTTATCCCCTTTGGTGACAATCTTGACCAGTTCAGTAGTCACAGTCGGATCAAGGCGCTGTAGTTCTGCCGAAATAAATTCAGCCTGCCACAGGGCGAGCGGGGAACGACGGGTTGCGATGCGTATATGGGTCACTTCAAACCTCCGGAAAGATGGCCAACGATAGCGGCGCTAACCTTCTAAAGCTAATTGTACATGCCACATGCTTGAGATTGAAAGGGGATTCTATTCCAGCCGTACATCTCCGGTCTGGCCCTTGCTCAGGCGTGTACCGCCTGTTCCAACGTTTCGGCAACGAATTGATTCAAACTTTCGCCATTGCTCCTGGCAGCAGCCACAACATCGGCATGTAATTCCGGTGGTATCCGGACATTGAATTTTCCAGAGAATGATTTGAATGGCTCTACGCCATCTTCACGGCACATATCCAGAAATACGTGTAACGATAGCGTCCCTTCTTTGTGTAATCCTTCAATATCTGTGGCATAAAAATCCGCGCCGCCATTGAGACCGACGAATTCGCCACGGAGCATATTCAAACCTTCATCATAGGTGATGGTGGCTTTCTGGCCTTCGATAATCATTGTATTCATGGCATCACTCCATTTTTCTTCAGCCATTCGCGAACAGATGCAACCGCGCCTTTATCAGTTTTTGGTGACGGGTGTGGCCGATGAAATACCCGTATTTCACCAAACAACCGAACACCAATGCGTGAACCTTCGCGCTCGCTAATTTCTGCCCCCAGTCCTGCGAATAATGATTCGATGTCTTTCCAATCAACATTAGCACTTGCCGGTTGCTTGAATACCAAAGCTAAAGTTTTTAAGTGCTTCTTTTTCACATGCGCATGGTACTAATAAATGGTACCTTTGTAAAGAGCAGATCAATACTTCCCTAGCGCTGCCATACCTGATGATCTTAATCTGCTCATAACATATTTGTGATCCCGGATTTGCCGGGAAGTTATGAATCGACCTGCTCAGGTTCGTTTATCAAAAACTGCATGCGACACCAGTTGGCGCTGGATGAGTTACAATTATCGCCCTTCAGGAGGAAGATATGACAAACGAAGCTGGCCGCTTATCTAAAGTGGTTGTGATCGAGCGGATCAATGTGCTGGAGAAAGAACTCATGCATTGCTTTGATCCGGTCATTGCGCGGCAGCAGGCGCGGCTGGACAATCCCGATGATTCGCTTATCGATTGGGAAGTGGAAGCCAGCATTCTTGCTGTCGATAACAATGGCGATAAGATGGGTTTTTCAACATGGTTCCACCATCATCCTCTTGGCGACTCCATCATGCTTGTATAACCCATACGACATGAGATGACGCACCATACTCTATCATGGCCATATCAGGAGATCAGATATGGCAAATTCCACAACTCAATTACCCAAACATCCCAATGAGATACAGAGAAGAAAAGCATTAGAGCAGTCCATCGCGATTGAAAAACAGATTATCTACCTGTGGTCATTAAGGATATTAATTGCCTGCGGTGGTTACCGAAAGTTTGTGGAGAAAAGCAGTTTCAACAGCGATGAGATTGTAAGCGTACTTGGATTAACCAGATACGCCGAAAAGGGTTTTAAGCGTGCCTCTGCTATCAAAAAGCTGAAGAAAATGCACGCTGATACTGAATGTCGGAAATATCGTTTCCCTGCCGTGCTTCAGGATAACCTTACCCATCTGCTGAATCGGATTGCGTTGCACAGGGTGGAAACAGACATTCTGATGTTCTCCATATTGCTGCATACCGAAGAGGGGCTGGAAGAATGTGCTGAAACATTGGGTAACCTGGACAAATCAAAACTAATTCGTTTTCTCGCCATGATTCTGAATCATCCTCAGCGTGATGTTTCGAAAGCTTTGGCCATGAACGGGCAACTTGCCCTGTCCGGGCTGCTGAAAATTGATTCAAACTGGTCGCGCGATATGAAGTCGAAAATCGATTTGATGTCCGGGCTGGCTGATAATTTACTGGTACCCGATGTGGATGCGGCTCGCTTATTCGCAGGCAGCTTTCGGGAGGGCGATGCACCCAAACTGAGGCCGGAATCCTTTGCCCATGTCGGCAAAGCATACCGCCTGATGGAATCTTATCTGAAGGCGGCAAGGCAACATACCGCCGGTGTGAATATTTTGCTCTATGGCAAGCCGGGCACCGGGAAAACGGAACTTGTACGCACACTTACACAAGATTGCGGCGCAGCACTCTATGAAATCAGCATGGAAGATGCCGATGGTGATCCGCTTTCCAGCCGGGATCGTTTTTCAGCCTATCAACTCAGCCAGCAATTGCTCCAGCATACGCCTGGCGCAATCATCATGTTTGATGAGATAGAAGATGTATTTCCTGAAACCAATATGTTCGGCAAGCCGGAACCGGGCAATACAGAGAAAAAGGCCTGGATTAACCGTTTGCTGGAATCGAATGCTGTGCCCGCATTCTGGTTGAGTAACAGGGTAAGCCAGATTGACCCTGCCTTTCTACGCCGCTTTGATTATGTGCTGGAGATGCCATCGCCGACCAGGCCGATGCGCGAACAGATTTTTGCCGATTATCTGGGTGGCGTGCCCGTCAGCGAAAGCTGGCTGAAAAAGATGAGCGCAAATCGCAATCTGTTACCAGCACATATTGAGAAGGCCGCCAAAGTGGCAAGCCATATTGCAACAGACGACACGGCAGCAAATGAGGCCATCCTCGAAAGCGTGCTGGAAGGCACGCAGGATATTCTGGGTGTTCGCAGCAACCAGTCAGCTCCTGCGATGGCGACCAGCTACAGCCTTGATTATATCTCGGCCAATGTGGATATCCCCGGACTGGTTCAAGGCCTCAAGCGCACTGGAAAAGGGAGCATCTGTTTTTACGGCCCGCCCGGCACTGGCAAGACGGCATTGGGTCAATACATTGCTGAACACTTGGATAAACCACTCATCGTCAAACGCGCTTCGGATATTTTGAGCATGTGGGTTGGCGAGTCGGAAAAGAACATTGCGGAGATGTTCCGGGAGGCAAAGAAGGTGGATGGCGTTCTGCTATTGGATGAAGCGGATTCATTCCTGCGTGATCGTCGTGGCGCGAATCAATCATGGGAAGTCACGCAAGTGAATGAGTTATTGGTTCAGATGGAACTGTTCGACGGCCTGTTTATCTGCTCCACCAATCTGATGGATGATCTCGATCAAGCCAGCTTGCGCCGCTTCGCCATCAAGGTCGAATTCGATTATCTCAAAGCGGAACAGGCCATCAACATGTTGGAACAGGAGTGCATCGCCACACCAACAACGGAAGATGCCCGCGCTATTGCGATGCTCTCCAATCTGGCTCCCGGAGATTTTGCCGCTGTGAAAAAGCGCCTGGATATTCTGGGGCTGGATGCCACGCCGGAAGTGATGATTCGGGAGTTGAAGGCAGAGACCTCTGTCAAAGAGAACTGCCCATCAAATCCGATTGGATTTCTGAATTAGAAGTAGTACGCGACACCAGATGGCGCTGGGTGGGTTACGATTGTCATCATTAGGGAGAGATATATGACAAACGAAGCTGGCCGCTTATCAAATATCGCATTCATTGGTGTCGGTGGCTGTGGTGTGAATATGCTGGAGTCCTGGCTGGGTATGGTGCCTGCCGATACGTTGTGCATAGCAATCGACAGGGATGAAAGAGATTTTCGCAGAAAAAAGAAGATCAAACATAAATTCACACTTCTCAACGTAAAGTGTTTGAACTCCACTGTTGAATATTCAGAGTCAGTTCAAGCCGAGGTTCAGGCCAGCTTAGATAAGCAGATGTCTGAATTGACGTTCATGTTACGAGATCACAATTACGTAGTCATTTTGGCCGGATTGGGCGGCGTGGTCGGTTCCTGGGCTTCGCAGGTTATCTGCAATCGATTTGTCGCCATGGATAAACAGGTGACGACGGTATTGGTCAAGCCATTCGGTTTTGAAAGCGAGCGAGTGAAAGTGGCTGATTATGCATTACCCGGCTTCGATGGAACTGCGTACAGGCTACTCTGCATCAATGACTACCTGCTCAAACATACGCCTGAGAATACTTCGTTTGAAGGTGCCCTGGATATTATGAATGAAAAAGCGTTTGAGTTGCTGGGTATACCGGTATGAACCTGGTGGGGCATGCATGGCATCAAATATGGAACGTGGACTAAGGGAGCAGGTATGGCGCTATTTATAGATGACCTTAGAGATCCACCGGAGGGAAGATATTACGATTCCGTTGCTCGTTCATCCGATGTGGCGATTGCGATAATGGAGCAAAATGGTTGCCCCGGCTATATCTCCTTTGATCACGATCTGGGCGGTGAGGATACCGCCATGCGTGTCGTCAACTGGATGATCGAGAAAGATATGGATGAACCAGGATGGATTCCGGACAACTTTACCTGGGATGTTCACTCGGCCAATCCCATCGGCAAAGCGAATCTCTACAGCAAGCTGCTCTGCTATATGAAGAAACGGGCCTGACCAGACGACTCTGATGGTCCGCGTATTGACTGAGAAATGGATGCACAGTCCAGGGACCGGAAGGCAGGCATTAGAAAAGGAGATAGCAATGAAGCAGAGAGACTCAAGCCGCACCCCCAGCCACTATGAAGGCTTTGAACGGGAAGAGAAGTTCCATGCAATCCTGGCAGATGCCATTCAGGAATGCCCGAAACTTAAAGTCTATACGATCAAGAAAATCATTCGCCATGTTGCGCCGGATTTTCTCGAAGGACTGTTCGAAATGCGCCCGTGCGTCCGCAGGCTGCGTTATACCGGCTGGTGGAGTGAAGATGGTGAGCATATCTTGATCGAAGATCCGTTTTTCGAATTGCATGA
>CAYUBK010000071.1:0-9350 GCA_964442955.1 uncultured Zetaproteobacteria bacterium
CATTGGCGTTGAGTGCCTGATTGTTTATTTCCGGCCCGGCCAGGGCGAGATTTCTTGCCTCGTTTTTTCATCGAGCATGTCGAGATACAGCTTCTCCACCTTGGTTCTGGCCCACGGGTTCCTGCGCAGGAATTTGAGGCTGGATTTCACGGACGGGTTGTTGTTGAAACACTTGATTCGGACATGGATACCCAGCTCACCCCAGCCGTAATGCTCAACGAGTTCATTGAGCATCATTTCCAGCGTAATTCCATGCAGCGGGTTGTTGATCTGTTTCACATTCATGCTTCGAAGCTATGCAAGGGCTGACGATTAGTAAAAGGGCAGATGCTGTGCGGAAAAATATCGCCCTCAGTGCATGGGTTATTTTTTCTCAGGCTGGTTTAACCCGCACTATTCATAAATTCTACCGAGCCCTTGCTTGTTCCTTTGCCCGCAACGAATCCCTTATACCCCTGGGTATATTCTCATGCGCAAGCGCAATTCACCTGATCAGTCGTCTGTATGCAGACCATCCCATTAGAGGACGCAGAGTAAAATCACAATCAGAGTTTGTTTATTCTGTGTTTGCGCTATTCAGGCTCGGCTCTCTTTTCTTTCAGTATAAATGTCATGGACGGATTATTGGGGCCACGTTGCAGGTTGACATAGACTGTTCCGGCGGCGGCCAGTACGCCGCTGATGCGTGAAATCTGGTGGTGTACTATGTTATGCAAGTGATGGCCATCCCATGCCCACAAGGTCGATGAGGAAGCTGCATCGGCAATCCACCACCACTGGCGTGATTCATCCCAGGCAAGATCGACAGGGTGCTGCATTGATTCATGTTTCAGCCATGATTTTATGACCGGTTTTTTGCCGTGATCATCGAGTTTCAGAATCTGCCCCGTATCCGATTCCGCCAGTAAAAAAGTACCATCCGGCATGCGTTCGATGTCGGCAATCGAAGCAAAACCATCCGCAGCCATATTGTGTGCACTGGTGACGGCATCCTCGGGAATGATGTTCACCCACCCCTTGTCCCGATGAAATACGGCCAGTTTTCTGGCTTGCATGTCCAGTCGATACAGGCTGCCGCCATTGATTGCATTGGCCAGATAGGCAAAACGTTTATCGGAGGAAAAGGCAATCGCTCTGTGGGCAAATCGACCCGCAAAGCGAAACGGCGCAAAGCCGGGGTGGGTGGCTTCGTGCGTCAAAGCATTCACGCGTTGCTCATCGGGAAAACTGGCCGGCTCGGCCATGCGCCAGACCATCCCCTGTTCTTCACCCTCGGCCACCCATAATGAACCGTCCGGAGCAAAGCGTATGCCATTGACATTACGTAGTCCCTGAACCAATACATGGGTGCGTCCGCTCTCTGTATTCAGCGCTGCCACACCGGCCAGCGGCGAGAATTCACTGGTTTCGCTGCCAAAGTAGATCCATCGGCCATGTGGTGATAATGCCATCTGGTTGGGCATAAACTGCTTCCACGCGCCCAATGAGTGATAGCTCCAGCCCGGCGCCAACACCATACCTGTGCCATCAATCTGACAGGCGCTCAATACAAGCAGCATGGCAACAACAAGGCGGTAAAGTTTCATATTATACGCTCATACACACAGGATATTTCTGTCAGGCGCATATATGCAAAGTGGCGCTGACAGGCGTGTTATTGACTGGAATCTAGAATACTACGAGGCAATTAAGCAAGAAGAAGATGGTACTCCCAAGGGGAATCGAACCCCTGTTTCCGGCGTGAGAGGCCAGCGTCCTAACCGCTAGACGATGGGAGCATCTTGGCGGGGGTGCGATTTGTACTGTTATCGGTCTGCTTCGTCAATGGCAGGGTTTTCATCTGTCCCCAGCAGGTCGGATAATATCATCATCAGTTGCTCTGCTTCGCTGCCCAGATGGCGTTTTACCAGATAGGCATTGGCGCCAGCAGTAAGCGCACGCTGTTTTTCATCGTCCGACTCCAGGGTTGCCAACATCAAAACCGGTAGTGCCTGATACTTGTCCAACGAACGAAGATGAGCGATCAGCTCCATGCCATCCATGTCCGGCATGCCGAGATCGGTCACCAGCAAGTCATAATCATGTAGGCCGATTCTCTCCAGAGCATCTTTACCGCCAATGGCAGTATCCACACTGAAACCCATCGCTTCAAACATGGATTTTTCGATCTCCAGCGCGATACTGGAATCATCAACCAGCATGATACGGTGTGTGAATTCAGCGCTGAAACCATCAGCGAGTTCAGGGTCAGGCGCTGTGCGCCAAATCTCTTTCAAGCCTTCAGGATCAATGAGCAAAAGCACAGCGCCATCACGTGTCAGTGTGCAGCCCATCAGACCTACCGGGTGATAACGTTTGAGATAAGGGTCAATTTCCCGCACCAGGATTTCTTTTTCGGCCACGATTTCATCCACCACCAGGCCTAGAAAACCTTCCATATGTTCTACAATGAGCACACTGGGTTCGCCACCATGTTGAGCGGTTTTATCCTGTTCGTTACTGCGCTGCTTCAGGGTACGATGCAAATCGATGATTGGCACCCGATGATGCTCGAAATTGATATAACCATGACGATAGGGTCCGCGCCCTTGCTTGATTGCCAGTTGATCCTGCGGAATAACCTGTCTGACCAGGTTTGCCAGCATGCCGAATCGTTGCCCGGCAATGCGCAATACCATGACCTGCCTGACAGCAATACTGGCAGGAATGGTTAATTTGAATTGGGTGCCTCTTCCTTTCTGGCTGTGAATGTGGATGGTTCCGGTTAGTTTGTGAATCACAGACTGAACGACACTCATGCCCATGCCTCGACCAGCCAGGTCGTCAACCTCTTGCCGGGTTGAAAATCCGGGCTGAAAAACCAGTTCCATGATTTCCGATGCATCCATTTCAGCAGCTTCGGCCTGACTGACAATGCCTCGGGTAATAGCGCTGTCCCTGATCAAATCAATATCCATACCTTGACCATCATCGCTGACAATAATTTCAACATCGTTGCCTTTTTGGCTGGCGATAATGCTGATTTGCCCCTGCTCGGGCTTGCCGTATTCACGTCGCTGCGCCGGGCTTTCGATACCATGCGCTACGGCATTATTGATCAGGTGAACCAGCGGTCCGGTCAGCTTTTCAGCAGCTTCCTGATCCATCTCCACGCCATCGCCAGCCAGCAGCAATTGCACTTTTTTTCCGCTGCGTACACCGATATCCCGTACGGTGCGTGGAAACATAGAAAAGACGGTATGTAATGGTCGGAGCATCAGGCTAAGCACCTGATCGCGTAAATCATCGAGCATGGCAGTGGAACGATGCTGCTGAATACGCATGGATTCACCAAGCTGTTGAAGCTTGCGCAATTGGCGATCAAATTCTGCCTGCCATGCAGGCTGCGGCGATGTTTCGGTCATCGCGGATTCCTTCAAGTTGCGAAGGTTCTGGATGGCAAGCTGCAATTGTTGTTCAGGGAAAGCATCCATATAGCGACCGGAACCCAGCTCAATAATCTGGTTGGAAAGCCTTCCAAAGCGTGTCCGATCGACACGGAGGAAGTTGCCCGAGTCTTTCTCAATCGTGGCTGGGTTTGTTTCCAATTCGGTCAGTTCGGGTCGGAAATTGATGGATTCAACCGGTGGTAATTTCAGCGGACTGGCAGGCTGTTCTGGTGCCTTGTGATCAGACTCTGCTGCGTTGCTGATGCTGTGTTTGCTTTCCTGCAAAGAGCCTTCAATCGTTCCCATCACTGCGGCGATAAGATTCTTGGGTACCTGGGCTCTCTTTTTTCCAGACTTCTTTTTTGCGGTTTTCTGATTGGCGGGGTTGGATGTTTCCGTTTGTTCAGACGGTATGCTGTTTTCCTGGGCCTGTTGCATGCTTTTTTGCAAAGCGGTGAATGTTTCACGAATCGAGGCTGTTTGCAGTCGCGATTTGCCGTCCACATGCTGTAAACGTTGCTTTAGGCTATCGTGTAAATCAAACAGGAACTGCGTCAGCGGCTGCCTGTTTTCCGGCGCGTGTTGAAGGGTAGCATCAATCACATCTTCAAACAGGTGCGCCAATTCGCTGATATCCTGAACGCCGAGCATTTGCGCTGAACCTTTGATGGTATGTGCATCCCGGCGCAGCTGAATTATCCCTTCTTCATCAATCTTTCCCGATTCCAACAGCAGCAGTTTGTGATTGATGGATTGCAGGCGTTGGGCTACTTCATCAAAAAAAGATGCCAGAAAACCGGATGTATCGAATTCAGCCATGCAGAATACTCAGGAAATATGCTGCAGGCTTTCGGATGCTTCGCTCAAACGGGTTGATGCATCGCTGTATGCTTGTGCCTTATTACCCGAGATATTCAACAATTCCGAAATATGCTGCAATGCTTGCAGGATTTTCTGGTTCCTTTCATTCTGCCGGCCGGTTGCACGGGCAATCGCCGATGCTGCTTGCCCGTTCTTTTCTGATATCGCTTCAATACGTGAGAGCAGGGCGGACGTTTGTCGAGCCAGTTCCATACTTCTGTTGATATATTCCAGTTGTTTGCCTGCATCCCGGCTCGATGCACCGGACAGTTGCTCAACGGTGCTGTGAATTTCCTCAGAGCATTCACGAATCTGGTCAGCCATGCGCTGTACTTCATTGGTGATCGATGAAACGCCCTGACTGGCTCCGTCAATGGATGCGTTTAAGGCCAGCAGATGCGCTTCATCAGCCACATCCTGAACACGCTGCAAGGGCTTGAGTATTTGTTCAGGCTTGTGCTCGTTCGAACCTGTCGAAGCACCCATGTTGACAGTCAAACTATCGGCAGCAGCCATACTATCATTCAATTCCTTCACCCCGCCTTTGGCAAACGAATGAATGACACCGGAATTTTTTTCCAGGCCGTCAATCACTGTTGATATTTCCTTGCCCGAATCAGCAATAAGCTCCAGCCCTTTAATTACTTTTTCCATAAACCTGGCCTGCTGATCTGTTGTGCCAGCCTGTATTTGATTGACCAGCACAATATCACCGGCGCTTTCTGCCAGACTGAATGACATTTTTGACACAGTCTGGGCATGCCTTAACAGCCTGCGATTGAGGAATTCAAGCAACAACACGATAAACACAATAAATCCCAACAGTAAATACAGCTGCATGGTCGCTGTCTGTTGACGTTCGGTGCTACTGGTAGCCAGTCTGGCTTCCATATCTTTTACAATCGATTCCAGCTTTTTCTGTGCAGCCAATACAAGGTTTTGGGACAGTAATGTGACTTGCGCTGCCTGATTGGCTGGAATTTTCTCATTGGCCACATCGTTGGCTATATCCATCACTTCATTCATCAAGCTGTCTACCTGACTTAATGCCGCTTTATCGCGAGATGTGAGTGATGAAATAGATGTGATGCTATGGTACGAAGCTTTGTATTCGCTGACAGCTTTTCTGATTCTGACAAAATTGGCCGATTCAGCAGTCATGGTAAAATCATTCAGGGGCAACATGACATTCGACAAGGTGGCTTTGAACTGCTCCACGCGGAACTGATCTTCATACACACCGGCCAATACACCCATATTTTGCCTGTCCCTCAGGGAAGCAGCAACGATTATGGCAATCAGCACAGCAAAAAGAAGCAACGACAGCATGGAATTTTTGCTGGCAAGCTGCCTTAGTGAAATCTGTTTATTCGATCCGGATTCAGTGCTTGCATGCATCTTTGATTCCTCTCCCTGCATTGCTGCTCCCGTCATTCAAGCGGATGCCAGACATATCTGCAATATCCCGTTGCATGGATTCAGGATGAACCGAGCAAGCGGGAACATTCAAGAAGATCATGGGAAATACCGTCGATATCAATTTGCATCACGTGTTTACCCATGGGGCCGGTCTTGGCCAGTAAGTTTTTATTAAGAGGTTGGATGCTGCATACTTCATCGGCCCAGATGGCGACATGCATCACCGGATGGCGCAATAGCAGAAAACGCGTGCGCGATGTCTGCTTTCTGCTACAGGCTGGTAATGTTGTTATCCCGCCAATATCAATGATACAAACAATCTGGCCGTGAATATTGGCCAGCCCAATCACGTGTTCCGGCCCCATAGGCACCGGAGTCAGGCTTACAGGGCGAACCACCTCTCTGATTTCTGATGAACGTATAAGCAGGTCTTTTCCACCCACCACAATGCGCAGCACATTTTCCAGCGCCTCTGCTACACTGACATCTACAGTTTTCTGCGCACCGGACACCATCAATGCAAATCCCTGCTTGCGGATGCAATTTGTTTATACAAATTCAGTGTTTTCCTTACTCTGGCCTGTAACTTCAATGGTTCCACAGGCTTGCCGATATAATCATCTGCACCAGCTTTAAGGCCCAATACTTCATCTTCCTCGCTTCTACGGCCGGTTAACAGGATCACCGGCACATCATTAAAACGATCATGTTCCCTGATATGTTTTAGCAACTCCATGCCCGACATATTCGGCATTTCACAATCAGTCAGCACCAGGTTTGGTTTCATGCGTTGCAGTAAATTCCATGCTTGCTGGCCATCTTCAGCCTGAATGACCTTAAAACCATCGGCATCAAGCACAAACTCAACCAGATTGCGTACGCTGCTGGAATCATCCACCACCAGCACAGTTTGCTGTTCGGTACTGATCGTATATTGAGCATGCGCCGCGTCACGCCTTCGTTGCACTTCGCCATAGCTCATCATTTGCAGGTTTTCATCCATATGTTCATGCAGCAGGAATCCTTCCGGCACCGTACATACGCGCATGACTTCATCCAGACTGGTCTGGCCGGCCAGCGCTTTGGATAAACCATCCTCAAACAGGGTCAGCATATCCTCTTCCCTGGCTGCCTGCATCAGTTCGCGGTCCGTTGCACCTCTGGCGATAAGCTTGCGTATGCGATCATTGAGATACAATACTTCATGAATACCCATGCGCCCTTTATAGCCGATATTCATGCAATGTTTACAGCCGGCTTTTTCATACATAACAACATTTTCAGGGACGCCAAGCCGTTCAGCCAATTCAGCATCAACCGTTCCCTCCCTCCGGCATTTCGGACACAGGCGGCGTACCAGTCGCTGCGCCACAACCAGGTTAAGCGATGAAGCCAGCATGGTCGGGTCAATACCCATATCGATCAACCGGGTGATCGTGGATGGTGCATCATTGGTATGCAGTGTCGAAAAAACCAGGTGGCCTGTCTGGGCAGCATGCAAGGCAATTTCGGCTGTTTCCTCATCACGAATCTCACCTACCATCACCACATCCGGGTCCTGACGCAGAATCGAACGCAGTACGGTGGAAAAGGTCATGCCGGCCTTGGGATTGACCTGAACCTGGTTGATGCCGGCAATCTGAAATTCAATCGGATCTTCAATGGTAATCAGATTCATCTCGTCATCATTGATATGGTTCAGAAATGAATACAGCGTTGTTGTTTTACCACTGCCGGTCGGGCCGGTGACCAGCACAGCACCGGTCGATTGGCCGATACACTGGCGAATACGTTTGTAGGCGAGTTCCTCGAAGCAGAGTACATCCAGATTTAGTGCCAGCCCGCCTTTATCGAGAATACGCATTACCACTTTTTCACCATGCATGGCCGGCAATGTTGAAATGCGCATATCGTAGCTTTTGCTCCACAGTTTCACGCGCGTGCGCCCATCCTGAGGTGTACGGGAGTTGGCAATATCGAGCTTGGACATGATTTTAATTCTGGAAACCACCAACGGATGTGCCTTGACAGGGAAGTGCAGCATTGGCCTGAGCCGTCCGTCGACACGCAGGCGCACCACACTTTGCCGCTCTCCGGCCTCAATATGAATATCAGATGAGCCGATTTTCATGGCCTGCACAATGACGCCGTTGACCAGTTTGATGATGGGCGAATCCTCAGCACCTCGCTTTAATTCATCCAGATTGGCCGTATCTTGAGCGGTATCCATTTCCTGCGTTAAGGCATGCTCATCATCCAGCCCTTCTACGGCTGCGCTAAAGGCACTATCGGAATCCTGATACAACTCCCTGATTTTACGCTGGATAAAATCAGGCCGGGCAAATCGTGTAACAATGCGTTTGCCCAGCTTGAAGCCGAGTATATCGAGCATATCGATATCAAGCGGTGTTGCCGTGGCAATCACGATATCTGTTTCATTCTGACTGACGGGAATAAATGCATAGTTAAGGCACAGTTTTTCCGGACACATTTCCAGCAATGCATCATCAACCCTGATATGGCTGATATCGAGGTAGGGCGTTTTATAAATGATGGAGAGTGCGCCTAGCAGCGCCTCATCATCGATATTGTCCATTTCCAGCAAGGCAGCCAACAGAGATGCCTTTTTGGTCATAGCAATTTCTTCAGCTTCAATAATCTGAGCTTCGGTAAGAATACCTGTTTGAATCAGTTGGCGTTGATGTTTTAAATGCATAAAATGCGGTTAAGACCCCTGTTTTTTTACGCGATCAGTCATCCGAACTGACATTTGCATAAAAAGCGATACCGTTTTCTTCATCCTCATATAATTCCACCCAGGCATCAATACCCTGTTCGGTATCCGGTAAACTGGTCATGGGTATGATAGCGGTAGCATTCACATTCAAGGAATCAAGAATCTTACACACTCCGCCAAGCTCGAAAGCGGTGCTATCATCCGAACTCATATCCCGAAAATTCAAACTACAGTTAATGCCGATATCATTCAGTTCCCCTTCAGATTCACGCAAGACATCCTGTTGTAAATTGATGACATCGCCATCAACGGAATTTGTCGAGTGGGAGAGTAGTAATATTTGGGAACCTTCCATAGCCTCGATAAAGTCACTGAATTTTCCCAGCACTATCGCTTCAAACTCAAAATCATCATCATCTTTTTGAAAGACTGCAAAATTTATATTCCTGATTTCCGCCGCAGATGAAAGCAGTGGAACCATGCAAATCAGGCCGAGGAGAAAGAAAACCCTTAAGCTAGAGTGAGCGAATAGCATAAATCGCATCCTGCATCATTTGTTGAATTTTATCGTTCATGGCGCGCCGCATACGATCCACATCCTTTTTACTCAAACCGGCTTTTTCCAGCTCATCAAAATCTTTCATGCTGCCCATGGCATCACGCAATTTTTTCAGAATCAGGTTCAGCCTTTTCATGCCATCGACAGCCTCGGCTGCCTGAACTTGTTGATAAGCTGCTGGTGCAGTTACCGAATTTGGAAGTGGGGCAGTCAGTGCGATTATTGCCGCCGCCGCCATTGTTATAACCCCTTTTTTCACAATGAGTCCTCCCTCTTCTTCACTGATACAGTGATAAAGGTTGATAAAAACAATAAACACATCAGATGTCAAGGCAACCAAGCGAGC
>CAYUBK010000072.1:0-9322 GCA_964442955.1 uncultured Zetaproteobacteria bacterium
ACGGCTTTATTCAGTTGCAGGAAAAAATCAAACGCACCAACACGATTGCGCGGTAATTGATATGACTGAAGATAACGCAACGAAAGAAAAACTACAGGACGATATTGGCACGACTGCGGTGTCGGACGACAATGCTGCGGTTGCAGGCTTGCGGGCGAAGTTCGGCACGCAGGTGCTGGAGTCTCATGAGGGTATGGATTGCCCGGTGGTGACGCTGGCTCGAGAGTGTATTGCTGATGCCTGCCACTATCTGAAAAATGAACATGCTTTTGAACAGGTGATGGATATCTGCGGCGTCGATATGCTGGAGATGCCGGACTGGCCGCAAGAGAGTCCGCGTTTTGAGGTGGTGTATAATCTGTTGTCGGTATCGCAGAACAAGCGTATTCGCCTCAAGGTGGGTGCAAATGAACGCGATCTGGTGGATTCGGTGACCGAAGTATGGTCGACAGCGAACTGGTTTGAGCGTGAAGCCTTCGATATGTACGGCATTATCTTTAACCACCATCCGGATTTGCGTCGTCTGTTGACTGATTACGGTTTTGAAGGGCATCCGCTACGCAAGGATTTCCCGGTTACCGGTCGCGTGGAAATGTTTTTTGATGAAGCGCAGTGGCGCTGTGTGTATCGCCCGAATGCATTGGAAGAACGCGTGTTGATTGATCGCACATGGCCGGGGGTAGATCGTGGCTGAGATTAAGAATTATACGCTGAACTTTGGTCCGCAGCATCCGGCTGCGCATGGCGTGTTGCGTCTGGTTCTGGAGCTTGATGGCGAGGTGGTCGAAAAGGCCGATCCGCATATCGGTCTGCTGCATCGGGGTACCGAAAAGCTGTTTGAATATAAAACCTACTTGCAGAACGTGCCGTATTTTGATCGATTCGATTATGTTTCGATGATGGCCAACGAGCATGCTTATGCACTCGGCGTAGAGAAATTGCTGGGCATCGAAGCGCCGGAACGGGCGCAGTATATCCGCGTGATGTATGCCGAGCTGACGCGCATTCTCAATCACTGCATGTGGCTGGGCGCGGTAGCGCTGGATATCGGCGCCATGACCGTATTCCTGTATTGCTTCCGTGAGCGTGAAGATATTTTCGACTTCTATGAAGAGGTTAGCGGTGCGCGCATGCATGCGGCTTATTTCAGGCCTGGCGGTGTATCCAAGGATTTGCCTGACGGTTTGCTGGGTAAAATCAAATCCTTTACCGAGCGTTTTCCCGGTTTGGTCGGTGAATATGAAACCCTGCTGACCGAAAATCGTATCTGGAAACAGCGCAATGTCGATATCGCCATTGTTGATAAAGAAGCTGCTTTGGACTGGGGTTTTACCGGCCCTATGATTCGCGGTTCGGGCGTTGCCTGGGATTTACGCAAAACGCAGCCGTATGATGCCTATGATAAAATGGATTTTGAGATTCCGGTCGGTGTCACCGGCGATTGTTATGATCGTTATCTGGTGCGTGTGGAAGAAATGTTGGAATCCAACCGGATTATTGAGCAGTGCGTGGCATGGCTGGAAAATCACCCCGGTCCGGTCAAGGTGGATGATTATAAATTCACCAGCCCGAAGCGGGCTGAAATGAAAGCCGATATGGAAGCGCTGATTCACCACTTCAAGTATTTTCAGGAAGGTTATCATGTGCCGAAAGGCGAGGTGTATCAGGCGGTGGAGCATCCGAAGGGTGAGTTCGCCGTGTATATCGTATCCGATGGCTCCAATAAGCCGTACCGCATGAAAGTGCGCGCACCGGGATTCGCCCATATTGAAGCACTGGATTATATGTGTCGCGGTCATATGGTGGCCGATGTGGTGGCCATTCTGGGTACACAGGATATTGTGTTTGGGGAGGTTGATCGATGAGCGCGGAATCTGTTTGTTCGGCAATAAACCGTTCCGATACGGTTCGCTTCAGCGATGAGCGGCTGGCCGAGATTGCGACGCTGGTGAAGCGCTACCCGAGTGCGCAGTCTGCCCTGATGCCGGTATTATATATGGCGCAGGAAGATTTCGGTTATATCTCCATGGATGCCCAGAAGATGATTGCAGAAGTGTTGGGTCTTCGTTTAATGCAGGTGCGCGAAGTGGTGACGTTTTATACCATGTTTCGCGAGCAGCCTTGCGGTACTTATTTGCTGGAAGTGTGCACCAATGCTGGCTGCATGCTCAATGGCGCCAACGAAGTGGTGGCACATATGTGCGATTCGCTGGGGATTCAGCTTGGCGAAACCACGCCGGACGGATTATTTACCGTCACAGAAGTGGAGTGCGCTGGCGCTTGCGCGGGTGCGCCGGTGGTGCAGGTGAATAATATCTATCACGAGCATGCGACTGCCGAATCGATGGATGCACTGATTGCTGAAAAACGTGCGGCAGGGGGTGAATAGTGGCTATTCCTGCTGATCCCAAACAAGTCAAACAGATTTGTTTCGACCGAATAAATATCCCGAATGTAAACACGCTGAAAGTGGCTCGCGAGCATGGCGCTTATGAGTTCCTGCCGACGGTGCTGAAAGACTTTGACTCAGCCAGAATTATTGATGAAGTCAAAACATCCGGCCTGCGCGGACGCGGCGGCGCAGGATTCCCGACCGGCCTGAAATGGTCGTTTGTACCGCGTAACACCGGCAAACCGACCTATTTGTTGTGCAATGCTGATGAAGGCGAACCGGGCACATTCAAGGATCGCGATATTATGCGCTTCGATCCGCATCTGCTGATTGAAGGCATGATTATGGCTGGCTTCGCCCTCGGTGTGAAGGATGCCTATATCTATGTGCGCGGCGAGTTTTTGCATGAAGCTCAGGTGATGAATGCGGCGATTGATGAGGCTTATGCGGCCAATCTGCTGGGCGATGATATTCTGGGCTCCGGTTATTCGATGAATTTAACCGTGCATCGCGGCGCAGGTGCCTATATTTGTGGTGAAGAGACGGCGCTGATTGAGTCGCTGGAAGGTAAGCCCGGGCGTCCACGTTTCAAACCACCGTTCCCTGCAGTGGAAGGGTTTTATGGTTGCCCGACCGTGGTGAATAATGTCGAGACGCTGGCGACAGTTCCGGCTATTTTAAAATTTGGCGGTGACTGGCACGCCTCGATCGGTATTCCGAATAATACCGGCTGCAAGATTTTCTCGGTGTCCGGGCATGTGAACAAACCGGGCAATTACGAAGTGCCGATGGGTACGTCGCTGAAAATACTGATTGAGGACTATTGCGGTGGCTTGCAGCATGGCGATGTGCCGAAAGTCGTGATTCCGGGCGGTTCATCCACCCCATGGCTGACAGCCGAGCACTATGACACGCCACTGACCTATGATGATATGATGAAAGCGGGCTCGATGCTGGGTTCCGGTGCTATTATTGTGATGGATGAAACGGCTGATGTGGTGGCTTTGTCACGCCGGCTGGCGCATTTTTATGCGCACGAATCTTGCGGCCAGTGTACGCCGTGCCGTGAAGGCACAGGCTGGTTGGAGCGCATCATGAATCGCGTGGAAAGCGGGCAAGGAACCGAAGAAGATATTCAGGTGCTCGGTGATGCAGCGACGCATATGGCAGGACGTACCATTTGCGCTCTGGCCGATGGTGCAGCAGCACCCATCTTGTCCATGCTCGAACATTTTCCTGAAGAAGTACGCGCTCGTCTGGTGGAGAAAGCCGCATGACCAGTTTGTTTATCAACGATCAAGAAGTCGAAGTAACGCCTGGAACCAGTATTCTGGAAGCCTGTCGCGAGAACGGCGTGGATGTGCCGTATTTCTGTTATCACCCTGAATTATCCGTAGCGGCCAATTGTCGCATGTGTCTGGTTGAAGTTGAAGGCTGGAACAAGCCGGCAGCGTCCTGTTGCACGCCTGTTTCAGAAGGTATGAAAGTCAAGACTGCCACCGAGTCGCTGGAAAAAGATCGTCAGATGGTGATGGAATATTTGTTGATTCATCATCCACTGGATTGTCCGGTTTGTGATCAGGGCGGCGACTGTAAATTACAGGACTATGCGATTGAACATGGCACTTCCAAGGGGCGTTATGCCGAGCCCAAACGCGCCGTTATCAATTATGATCTGGGCCCGTTTGTGAATACCTGCATGACCCGTTGTATTCATTGTACCCGCTGCGTTCGTTTTGCCGATGAAGTGGCTGGTACGGGCGATATCGGCATATTGAATCGCTCCGACCATATGACCATTACCGGCATTGTTGAGGAGGCTTTGGAGTCAGAGCTTTCTGGCAATTTGCCCGATATCTGTCCGGTTGGTGCACTGCTTGATAAGCCATCGCATGATGTGTCGCGCCCGTGGGAAATGACCCGTCACCATAGCACCTGCACGCAGTGCCCGAACGGGTGCGATATCCAGATTGAATCGCGCGGCGATGAAATCATGCGCATTCAGCCTGTTGAGGGCAGTCCGGAACCGTGGATTTGCGACCGTGGTCGCTATGTTTACGATGCGTTCCGCTCCGAACACCGTATTCTGGAACCGAAAGTGCGCCAGGGCGATGAACTGGTCAGCGCCGACTGGGGCGAAGTTTTTGCCAGAACGGCTGAGTTACTGAAAGACAAACGCGTCGGTATTCTGTTTTCGCCCGATTGGAGCGTGGAAGGGCAGACTGCCATTCGTCTGATGCGCGATGCGCTCTTCCCCGATGCACGCGTGGCCTATGACCTGCATCGCCGCGATATACGCCCCTTCGCCTTTGAAGAAGGTTTATCCATGACTACGGCGCAGATTGCCGAGGCCGAACAGATTGTCGTGCTCGGTTGCGATCTCAGGCAGCGCCTGCCATTGCTGATGCAGCGCCTGCGTAAACGCGGTAATGCCGGCAAGCCGGTGTCCCGCATTGGCGCAATGAACTATCGTACCAATATGGCGATCAATAATGACGCCATTATTCGTCCGCGTGACTGGCCTGCTGTGATTGCACGGGCCATGGAACAGGTCGGCCAGATGGGTAAAACGGCTGCTGGATTCGATACATGGATTGGCGCTGTAGATGGTCGTCATGAAGCCGGCAAGCTGTTGGCTGATGCATTGATGTCTGATTCCTGCGCCCTATTGGTGGGTGAAGAGATTCGCGGCCACGAAGATGCAGCCGCCCTGATTTACGGGCTGGATTTATTGATGCGCGCCTGCGGCCATGCCGAAGCGGGCAATGATGGCCGCAATCTGATTCCGGAAGGCATGAATACGCAGGTGTTGTCGGCCACATTCGGAGATGTGCGCGTCAGCGCTGGCGAATTGTTCGCAGCCGCATCGGCTGGCGAACTGGACGCATTGATTCTGGTCGGCAGCGACCCGATTGGCGACGGCTTGTTCCCGTCGGCAGCCAGAGCGGCCTTATCCAGGATCCCGTTGGTGCAGATTGGTGCGATTGCAGGCCAAATTTCCGAATATGCGACTGTGCAACTGCCAGCTGCAGCCTATGCCGAAATTGAAGGTGCATTCGTGAATATGGAAGGTCGCATTCGTGTCGCCGGCAATCCGATTAAGTCGCTGGGTCAGGAACGGCCATTGTGGAAAGTGATGATGCGCATGATTCAGGTGATGGGCGGCGAAGTGCCGGTGGTCAATCTGGATGAACTGCGTGAAGCCACGCGAACGCGTATGCCGGCGCTGGCTGATGCATGGGACGCATCCGAGCAGGATAGCGTGCTGATTGCGCCGGCTCGCAATAAAGGCGCAGAAACATTGCCTGCCAAGGCGAAAGACAATTTTGAACTGGATGTGGTGAGTCGTTATTCCTTCTACCGTGAGGGCATGTGGGCGCGCGCATCCGAATTGTTGAGCGAAGCGGGCAATATTCATGCCATGGACGATGTGCTGGTGCATCCGGATACGCTGGCTGCGGCTGGTTTAAGCGCCGGAGAACATACGGTGCATACCTTCCTGGGCGATTTCTCCTATTATATTGGTATGCGTGAAGATGTCAGCCCGGGCGTGCTGTTTGTGGCCAAGCGCGGCGTTGGTGGTGATCTTTCAGATGTAAGTGCAGCTTCTATCAAGGGAGGCGGCCAATGATTGGAACTGAGATGAGCGGTGTAGATATGGCCATTCAGGCCGGCATCTGGGCGCTGGAAATTCTGGCGATTGCCGTGCCGATTGCATTGTCGGTGGCTTATATTACCTATTTTGAACGCCGTGTGATTGGCTGGGTACAGGTGCGTAAAGGCTGTAACCGCGTTGGCCCTGCCGGACTGTTGCAGCCGTTGGCAGATGGTCTGAAACTGTTCTTGAAAGAAACGATTATTCCTGCAAAAGCCAATAAACTACTATTTGTCGGCGCACCGATTCTGGCGCTGACACCGGCTCTGATCGCCTTTGCCGTGGTGCCGTTTGGCGAAACCACGCTCTTTGGAGTGTGGGAAACACCACATGTGATGGCGATTGCGAATCTGAATGTGGGTTTGCTGTACATCTTGGCAATTTCTTCTCTGTCTGTGTATGGTTTTCTGATGGCAGGTTGGGCGTCCAACTCCAAATATCCTATTATGGGCTCGATTCGTACGACCGCACAGATGATTTCCTATGAAATTGCCATGGGTTTTGGCCTGGTGACCGTGATGATGCTGGCTGGGTCACTCAATCTGGCAGAAATCGTACATGCACAGGCCGGTGGCATTCTGCACTGGTATATGCTGCCGCTGTTTCCTATTCTGCTGGTCTATTTTATCTCCGGTTGTGCAGAAGCAGGGCGTACGCCATTTGATTTGACTGAAACGGAAGAACTGGTGGCCGGTTATCATGTGGAGTATTCCGGTATGTGGTTTGCTACTTTCTCGCTGGCGGAATACGGGGCCATGATTCTAATTTCCCTGATGACATCCATCCTGTTTCTGGGTGGATGGTATGCGCCGATTCCGGCCCTGGACATTATTCCGGGGACGTTCTGGTTACTGGGCAAGGCAGCTTTCCTGATCTTTGTGTTCATCTGGTTCCGTGCCACATTCCCGCGCTATCGTTATGATCAGATGATGCGGCTGGGCTGGAAAATATTCCTGCCGTGGACGCTGGGCTGGATTTTTGTGGTCGGGATGTTCATCTATACACCGGGACTTGATGGTGTCATCAATTTCTGGCTGGCGTGGAGGTAGGATAAGATGCTGAAACGTGCTTTTAAGACCTGGTTTTTGTGGGAGCTGCTGATTGGCCTCTCGGTGACCGGTCGTTATTTGTTCAAGAAAAAGATTACGGTGGAATATCCGGAAGAGAAGAGCTGGCTGTCACCACGTTTTCGCGGCCTGCATGCACTACGCCTTTATGAATCCGGCGAGGAACGTTGTATCGCTTGTAAATTATGCGAAGTGGTGTGTCCGGCGCTGGCTATTACGATTGAGTCGGAAGAGCGTGATGACGGTTCGCGCCGTACCACGCGTTACGATATTGATATGACCAAGTGCATTTACTGCGGCTTCTGTCAGGAAGCCTGTCCGGTCGATGCGATTGTCGAAACGCAGGAATTTGAATATGCAACGGAAACCCGTGGTGAATTGTACTACACCAAGGATATGCTGCTGGCCAACGGAAAACGATATGAAGCGCAGATTGCGGCGAACCTCGCTGCCGATGCGCCGTACAGTTGATCGGGAGGGATAATGCTCGAAACCGCATTTTTTGACCTGTTTGCAGGTTTGGCCATTGTATCCGGCATCGGCGTGGTGATGGCGCGCAATACCATGCATTCGGTGTTGTTCCTGATCTTCTGCTTTTTTAATGCATCAGGTCTGTTTTTCCTGCTCGATGCGGAATTTCTGGGCATCATCCTTATTCTGATTTATGTGGGTGCTGTGATGGTGTTGTTCATGTTTGTTATCATGATGCTGGAAATCAATGTATCGAAGGTGAAAGAGAGCATGCTGCAATACCTGCCTCTGGGCGGCATGATCGCTGTGTTGCTGTTGGTTGAATTCATCGCAGCATCCAGCTCCGGCGTATTTACGCAGGGTGCTAAAGCGAGCGCCGAACACCTGGGTCAGCAGATTAATAACACTGAGCAAATCGGCCAGATTCTGTACACCAAATATCTGCTCGGCTTTGAAATTGCGGCGATTATTCTGCTGGTGGCGCTGGTTGGCGCGATTGTAATGGTGATTCGCGAACGCAAGGATGCGAAATATCAGAACATCACCGCGCAGGTGAAAGTGCGTCGCGAAGATCGTGTGCGCAAGGTGAGGATGTAATGGTTGGATTATCTGAGTACCTGATCGTAGCTGCCGCGCTGTTTTCGCTCGGCGTGGTCGGCTTGTTTCTCAATCGCAAGAATGTCATCACCATTCTGATGTGCATCGAACTTATGTTGCTGGCTGTGAATATCAACCTGGTGGCATTCTCACACTTTCTGAATGATTTATCGGGTCAGATATTTGTATTTTTCGTGTTGACTGTCGCTGCCTGCGAAGTGGCGGTTGGACTGGCGATTCTGGTGAACTTCCACCGTCTGCGCAGTTCGATTGAAACTGAAGACATCAATACGCTGCAAGGCTAGGGGAGAGATAACGTGCAAGAGACCGCAATAATGCTGAACACGACCGAATTGCTGGCGATTCCCGGGCTTCCTTTGCTGGCTTCGTTGATAGTCGGAATGTTCGGCTGGGCTTTGAAAGAGCAGTTATCGCATACCATCACTTCTGCCAGCGTGATTATCTCGGCGCTGCTGTCGGTGCATGTCTTTTCACAGGTGCTCGGTGGCGCAAGTTTCTACGGCAACTTCTGGACATGGATGATTTCCGGTGATTTCGTGGTGCCGGTAGGCATGATGATTGACCGGTTGACTGCGATTATGATGGTCGTGGTCACGGTTGTGTCGGCCTGCGTACATATTTACACGATTGGTTATATGCACGGCGATCCGGGTTATAGTCGTTTCTTCTCTTATATCTCAGGGTTCACTTTCTCCATGCTGGTGCTGGTGATGGGTAATAATTTCTTCACCCTGTTCTTTGGCTGGGAAGCGGTGGGGCTGGTGTCCTATCTGCTGATCGGCTTCTGGTTCAAGCGCGAGTCTGCTAATTTCGCCGCACTGAAAGCGTTTATTGTCAACCGCATCGGCGATCTCGGATTCCTGATTGGCGTGCTGGCGATTTGGTATTACTTCGGTTCGATTGATTATAAAACCGTATTCGGCATGGTGCCCGCCTTTGTTGAGCAGGGCCATGTACTGCACTTTATGGGTTGGGAAATGGCAGCGATTACGTTTATCTGCCTGTCCCTGTTTGTCGGTGCGATGGGTAAATCCGGTCAGGTGCCGTTGCATGTCTGGCTGCCCGACTCCATGGAAGGCCCGACACCTATCTCCGCCCTGATCCATGCCGCTACGATGG
>CAYUBK010000073.1:0-9193 GCA_964442955.1 uncultured Zetaproteobacteria bacterium
CCATACGCACCGAGCAGCATCAGAATATAAGCGACATTGGGATCACTGATCACGCCCAGCAGCTGGCTACGCCAGTTGCGCTCGACGTGTTCCACCAACATGCCCTGCGTCTGCAGGGTGATCTCGCCCTGGGAGGTGGCTACGGTGCGCCCATCCAGTTTGAGTAATAATTGCGGAATATCATCTGCGATGATATCAATCACATCCTGTTTCAGCGCCTGCTCAGCCGACAGCGAAGCGGCCTGACGCACTGCCTGTTCCGCCCAATCGGCATTGCGGCCTCGTAACTGGGCCAAGCTGCGAATGTATGCCGCTGCATCATTGACCATTTTATGCTGCATCGGATTGTCGGACATTTTGGTCGTACCAGATAACGGCCCTTTTTTTGTGGCATCCGGAGAGGCAGGCAGTTCGGGTGTTACCGGCGGCTTGATGTCCGGCTTGGGCATGCCGCCAATCTGCACCGGCGTTGCCGCGCCGAGATTGGTGGCAGGCGCCATGGCAGCAATATGCGAAGCATAGAGAATATAAGTACCGGCGCTGGCGGCCCGCGCACCCTGCGGCGCTACATAACCAACCACGGGCACGTCGGATGCCAGAATCGCTTTGATAATCCTGCGCATGGCGAGATCCAGCCCGCCCGGCGTATCCATACGCAGGATGAACAGCGATACTCCCTGCGCATCCGCAATGGCATGTTCCACGTCTTCAGCAACAGCCGGGCCAATCGCGCCCTGAATATCAAGCAAGCGGGCGACCGGCGCCGATTGCACCGGTGATGCGGCTAGCAGCACCATGGTTAGTATCAAGCTGCGAATCATGCTGTCAGTATACCACAACGGCTGGAAATTGCAGCACGGATTCATAGTCTGTGTATTTCCAGAGAAGGAGGACATTATGCAGGTGCTGATCGCCTATCATTCTGATTACGGCAACACAAAGAAAATGGCTGAAGCGATTGCTGCCGGCATGCGAGCAGGGCATTTGAATATAACGATTGGTCTGCATTCGACAGCAGATACTTCCCTTGAACACTTGCAGGCCGCCGATGTGATTGTCTTCGGTACGCCTGTGCATATGGGCTCCATGGCATGGCAAATGAAACAACTGATTGATTGTGCCGCCAAGCTATGGATGGAAGGTGCGCTGGAAGGAAAGGTAGGCGGCGTATTTGCCACAGGCGGCGGTTTTGGCGGTGCTGGCGGCGGCGTGGAACAGACCATGGTTGCGCTCTATTCCAATTTTCTCGAACACGGCATGGTCGTGGTCGGTTTCCCCAAATCCTTACCCGGTTATGCCGATGGTGGTTTGCAATGGGGGCCATACGGACGTAGTGGCAGCCATGAAGGTATGCCCGATACTGTATCGGATGCCGCTCTGGTTGCTGCGCGTAGCTATGGCGCACACTTGGCTGAGATCGCTACAAGCATGATGGCTTAGCGACACCTAAAACGATCAGGGAAGGCATTGGCTTCCCTGATCGTTTTAGGTGTCGCTATTGTTTATTGCGCTTGTAAAAACAGGTAGGTAATGCCGGCACTGGCGCCAACGCCTGTGCTGCCCTCAATGACAGGTTGCAATGAAACACTCTTGTTACTGCCACCGACCAGCAGTTGAACGCCGCCGCCAATGCCGGCGCTGACAGATGCTCCGCACCGCCATATTTACCAGCCAGTTTATGGCTTCCATTTACCGTATCGGCTGCGAACACAGTGAATACCATCTGTTTATTAATGTTATAGCTGAGGTCAATGCCAAGACCAACGCCGGTTTCGCCAATATAATGTTCGACGCCACTAGGATCGGTCGACTCAAATCGGCATGTAATATCAACGGTGGAATGGATAAGGAGGTTAACCCCTGAATCAGGCACAGTCTTACAGGTTAAAACACCAATCTTGGTACCTGCCGTTGAATTGCCTGCCTTGATTCACAAGGAGAATGTCACAAGGGGAAATAAAAAGGGAAGGCAAAAGCCTTCCCTTTGAATAACGCTGCTATGTGGGATGGTTATTTTGCCTGTAAATACAGATATGTGAGGCCTGCGGATGCGCCAACGCCAACACCAGCTTCGATAGCCGGCTGCAATGAAACGCTCTTGTTGCTGCCGCCAACCAAGACATGGGCGCCCAGACCAATGCCTGCTGCCGCTTCTGCGCCAACACCGACATATTTTCCGGAAGACAGTTTGTTGACGCCACTGTTTTCAGCTGCAAAGACGGTGAATACGAGGTGGCTTTCGCTATCCCATTTCAGATCAATACCAAATCCCACACCAGTCTCACCGACATAATGTTCAGTGCCATCGCCAGCAGTAGAATTAAAAGTACACTCAACATCTGTAGTCGAATGAACCAACAGGTTGAGTTTAGAACCAGGAACAGTGTCGCAAGTCAGAACACCAATTTTAGTGCCTGCTGTTGAAGGTCCGGCAAATGCAGGAACTGCCATCATCGCAGATGCAATGAACGCAAAACCAAGACCATATAAAGATTTTCTCATTTCGTTTTCTCCCTTAAACAAATTTAACATCTATAGTAAACAAGACGTGGCGATATTATAGACAATTTTTTTAAAAAAACATGGAGTAAATTATTCCCCTGCCCCGGCAAGGTAGTGAAGGCATGGTAAAATGTCATTTTCATCGAATTGTTTGGTATAAAAAATCAGCTCTACACAAAGAAAAAGGCCCCGGCAATGCCGGGGCCATGCAAGTATTCACGAAAATGTTTTATTCGTTGTCGTAGCTGAAATCTTCAGAATCTGCAATTTCCATTGCCGCAGCTGTAGACGCGATGGATGCTGCTGAAGTGTTTCCAGAAGCAGTAGGAACTGCAGCAAACACGCCATTGATATTGGTTGCAGTTGCAGCCAGTGCAAGGCCGGTTGTTGCTGGAGTCACAGTAGTATTCGCCGTGGCTGTTAAGGTGTTCGTCTGAATACCAAGCGCTGCGAGTTGAGCCGGGCTAAGTGCAACCAGTTGTTGTGCATTGGCCAGGCCTGCGCCTGCTGTTCCGGTATTTCCTGCGATGTTGGTGCCTGCTGCTCCAGTGTTGGGCGTAGTATTTACGCCCGCTGCTGCGACATTTCCCGCAATGTTCGTACTTGCTGCACCAGCAGCAGTTGTAGCGTTTACGCTGGCGGCAATTGCACTACTCGTGCTGGTGACTGCATTTGCAGTTGTTTCACCAATTGCGCTGCCGATTGCCTGCTGAATATCATCCAGATCATCCAGATTATTTGCGAATGCTATCTGAGCAGAGAAAGCTATTGCAACCAGACTTAATAAAAGTTTTTTCATTGTTCTTACTACCTCTTGGGATATCTTATCCAATCATTATTTATATTTACAAATCGTTTGTTGGGGTCAATTGTAGCCGGGATTTCCGAAAAGTCAATTTCTTGTGATGTATATCACAGTTGTCTTTTGTGATTCATGACGCGTTCCGGCAATTACTGGAACCAGTATATTACCTTAAAATGCCCCGTCATTGAACCATTGGGCGCCACAGGCAGACTGTTCAGGACGATGCCTGCTTCAGCCATAACATCCACTCCGAAGGCAGGTGTCCAATGGGCACCGAGCCCTGTCGAGACGATTTTGTCTGAACCGAACTCGCCCGGGAATGGAAAATTCAGTTTGTAACGGCCTGCATCGACAAACGCATGGAAACGCATGTCCGGTAGCCAGTTGGGTGAGGTGAGCTGGGTGCGGAGGAAAAATGCCGTATCACCGGATGCCTCAACTTCTTCAAACCCGCGCACTTTGGACATGCCGGTAATATAAAAACGTTCGCCTGCAATCAACGCGTTATTGCTTATTTGTCCGCCCGCCTTGCCTGAGAATGACCAGCCATTTTCCCAGTCATATTTATAATCCGCGCCTAATCGTAAAAGATTCCAATTGGCGAATGCTGCCGGGTTCAGCAGGCGATAACTGGCATTTCCCTTCTGCGTCCCTACGGGCGTATTATGATAGTAACTGACATGGAGTCCGAATTGACCGTAATCGTTATCGCCTTCAAAGCCATAGCCGAGAACGACAGGCTTGGCTAAAATCCCGATTGACAATGTAAATGGCAAGACGACATTACTAAAGCGCTCATGGAACAGGTGCTGCTCATAGCCGATATCCAGATAATGCCGGGATGATGCTGTTCTGAATAATGTTTGTTCATAATGAATACTTTTCAGCGTCCCATTGCCTCTGGTGTCGAGTACGCCCAGCACTTGCCCTGAAGCAACATCTGCTCTGGACATGCTTAATATCAGGTTTCCATCCAATGTTTCCATTGGGATTTGATACATGGCACTGTACAGCCTCAGGTTCCTGACTTTCTCAGACACGGTATAACTCAATGTCAGCTTATGCCCTGCATTCCACACGTTATCGTGGTAAAAAATGCCGGTGATCAATGTCTGCCCGGTTTCCTGCGTTCCCAGACTGGATGCCATCAGGCCGATCTTCATCGGGTTGGTTTCATCCACCATAATTTCAACATCGACCACGCCCTTCTTGGTTGGATGATAAACCAGTTGTGCCGCTTTAACATTGTTCTTGCGGCTGATAGCCCTGAGTTGCTCATCCAGTAAATCTGCATTGGCGGTTTCTCCTGGTTTGAGCGCAGACATAGCAGATTTAATGCCTTTGCCAGTTTTTTTCGCCCCCCCGGATACCCAGACCTTGCCTATGCGGGCTTCAAACACACGTATGGGAATAGTATTTCCTGTAATCTTGCGCGTCAGGCCCACCGCAACCATTTCATAACCTTCATCCCGGTAGAGCCTTAAAATCGCCTGTTTGGCGGCAATCAGGTCTTCTCGGGTTTTGTTGTTTCCCGTATAGTACTTTAGGGTTTCCTGAAAGACGGCATCTGCAATCAATGTGTTGCCGATGATGTTAAAAGTCTTGATCGTGAATGTGTTCGATTCGGGAATAATGGCAGTTACAGGTACTTCAGTCTGAAACTTGCCAACCGCATTGGCATAAAGAGTTGATGTCGTATGAATGGCCTCATGCAGAGACGCCAGCTTTTCACGACGCATGGATTTATCAGCCGGAACATTGCGGGCCGACATCACATAATACGCTTTTTTTCCTTTGAAGTCGGACTGTAAGATGATGGCTTTTTCAGCCAGGCCAGCGCGTTTCAGTTGCCTGACAGCAGCTGGCATTTGAGTATAGACGCCGAGAAATGCCAACAGTTGCTGTGAGGGCAGCTTGTTCACACCCTGCTGCCAAATCACCAGTGCAGCATCCGAATTATTCTTCTCCAGTTGCTGCCAGCCTTGTGCAATCCAGTTGGCTGACACATTTACAGTCGATGCGGTGTCTACAAACTTTCTGGCAGTGCTGATGCTGGCAGTGTTGATGTCATCCTCAAAAATCTGCAATTTGATTATATCACCGACAATGTTATCCGGCACCGCAACCGCAACGCCTTCGTGTCCGGCTTGCTCATACATGCTAACAATGGTTTGCTTGGCATTGAATATGTCCGTTCTTGTTTTATCCTGACCCAGAAACGCCTTCAGCCGTTGTTGCAACTCATTGGACGGCACTAGCTTATTGCCTGTGATTTCAAAGGCGGAAATGGAGAAAACATCAAGGCTATTGGACGCAGGTGTTTTTTTCTCCACGGCAGGCATTGGCGCGGGGCTATTGGCGAGCGTGTTTTTAGCTTTGGCTGTATCCGGTTCAGAGGTGTGTTGTTTGTTGTCACGAAGCGTCTCCACAGCCTGTATGGGTGGCTGTTCATCGTGGGTCGGGGCCGGAGAGTTGGGCGTTGCACCAGAAGACACGGAGGCTGTTACCACCGTTGCCGTGGTGATTGCATCGGCAGAAGCTGTCTGGAATTTACCAGCGGCATTGGCAAAAATGGTTCCGGATTGCTGCATCGCTTTATACAGAGAGGCCAGCTTTTCACGGCGTATGGATTTGTCAGCAGGTACGTTACGGGCGGAAAGAACATAATATGCCGACTTATCTTTCAAAGCTGAATGCACAATCATCGCCTTTTCGGCCAGACCAAGACGCCTGAGTTGCTTCGCAGCTGCGCTGCGCCGGGTGTACACTCCTGCAAAAGCCAGCAATCGATCTGAAGGCATGTTGTTTACGCCCCGTTGCCAGAGGCTGATGGCAGCCTCGACTTGATTTTGCGCCATATATTGCCAGCCCTGTTCTATCCAATCGCTGGACAGTTTAGTATTTATGTCGGGGCTCGGCTGAATCTGCACTGAATGATCCGTCTTCATGCTGGCAACAGCTTGCGATGTGCGAATATCGTCCTCAAAAATATGTAACTGTAGCGGCGTTTTTGTCAACGTTTCAGGAATGGCGATTGCCACACGGTCAAAACCGCGCTCTTTGTATAAACCAATGATGGATTGCCGAGCCTGAAATAACATATCACGAGATAGCTTTTTATTTGCGAAGGACTGGAGTCGCTGATCTATTGCCTCTGTCGATACCAGTGAATTGCCCGTAACATTAAATATCTCGCCTCCGCTATCCGGGGTAGATGCGCTGTCTGTTTGCAGGTTGGTATTTTTAACTGCGCTGACAGTCGGTGCGGGCGGTTTGATTGCCTGAGGTGTTGGATCTGATTCGGAGGTTTGTTGGTTGATCGGCTCGGCTGCAATTTCTCCGCCGTTACCAGGTACCTGAAACTTACTGGCAGCATTGGCATAAATTTTACCATTAGTGGCCATCAGTTTTGCGAGGCTTGCCAGTTTTTTCCTGCGGCTCTGATGATCAACAGGCACATCTTGAGCAGACATGACATAATAGGCTTTCTTTTCCTTATAGTCCGAATACAGGATAATGGCCCGTTCGGCCGAACCTATACGCTTGAGTTGTTTGATAGCATTTGATCGACGAGAATAGACACCGATAAAAGCCAGTAATTGCTCAGGGGGTAAACGATTGACGCCTTGCTGCCATGTCGACAGCGCGGCTTCTGGATTGTTGTCTGCTATCTGCTGCCATCCTGGCTGGACCCAGTCGTTATGAATCGACGAACCCGGCACATCGATAGCTTTGCTTGCAGTTTCCGGATTTTTAACTGGCTGCGTCGTGGCTGTTTGAACGGTGCCGGACACTGGCTGCTCGGCAAAAACAGCTGTCGGCACAGACAAGCATAAAAGTCCCGAAATAATCGGAAAAAATAATTTCGTTCGCATTCAATCTCCCCAGAAGAGTGTGAAGTATAGCAGATTAAACGGGAAGCAAAACTCAGGATTACATATGCCTGTCGTTCAACACCTCGATAAGGCGAAAACCGATGATAATATGTTTCAGCGATTCCGGTCTGGCATGCCATGCGGCAGGGCGACAGATGCCGCCATGATCATCCCAACTGCCGCCCTTGACGATGCGCCGGTGTTTCCCCTGTGGGGTGGCAGTCCATTCATACACCTGACCAGCACCGTCCAGTACGCCATAGGGGCTTGCACCATGCGGAAATGAGCCGACGGGCATGGTTGCGAATGGCCCATGGTCAGCATTGTTCAGGAGTGTTGCATCGTATTGATTACCCCAGGGGTAAAGTCGTCCATCCGTGCTGCGCATGGCTTTTTCCCATTCGCCGTCGCTGGGTAATCGCAGTTTTCGACCCGTTTTCCGGGACAGCCATACGGCATACGCTTCGGCATCATGAGCAGAAACCAGCACAACGGGGTGTTCCAGTTTTCCAGCCGGTGGCTTTTGGCCAGCCCAATTGTAACTGCGGGCACGCTGATAGGGGTGCACCAGCCCGTATGATTGCCAGGTTTTCACGCTGACAAATGGAGGGCGATGCTCTGCTTCAACGACAAACCGCGCATATGCTTCTTGCGTCACCGGTGTTTTTTGAATGCGAAAAGATGGAAGTGTATGTTTATGCTGCGGTTTTTCATGGTCAAACCAGCCCGATTTACGCACCCCGCCATGGCCGTAGCCGGCTGCACTGATGCGGTATGCTTCTTCCACCTGCGCTTTGGAGCTGCCGGCTATAAACTCACCAGCAGGAATAGTCAGCCACTCATTGGCCAAAGCGGGCTGAATAAACAACGCTATTGCACTACAAAGGAGTCCATGCCGGATTGAAATAAGCGTTTTCATGGCAATAGGTCGCCTGCCGGCCGGTCTGCTTTCAATCGCCTTGCAAATCGACACGACCATTATAGATCAATCCGCTTTTTGTGGCATAGCGTTGCAACACAAGAACAGCTTCATCGCGACAAACATCTGTCGCTACAGAAATGCCCCGCTGCATCAGCACCTTATTCCAGTCGGGTAATTTGGGGCCCTCGTCAAAGCCGATACTACGCGCATCTGCATCGCCAGCTGCACAGACCAAGTGGCGAATGCCCGACCACGGAATAGCGCCAAAACACATAGCACATGGCTCGCAACTGGTGGCCAATTCACATTCCGGCAGGCCGGTGGCGGACAGGTCGAAACTGCCCAGTTGTTGCTGTGCAGCCGTGATGGCCATGATTTCGGCATGCGCAATCGATGCGGAACAGGATTCCACACGATTCACACCGGCGCTGATTAATTGAAACGTCGCCCTGTCGAACACGACTGCACCGAACGGGCCGCCAGTCTCATGCTCTACGTTAAGCGCGGATAATTCGATGCACAATCGCATGCGTGTTGCTACGTCCGGATAGCTATCGCCATGCGCATTTACCCATGCCGCCAGCCATGCCGGTGCATGTAGCGATATCTGTGCGGGCTGCAATGTCGGTTTGGGATGCATCACATCAGTGGCAGGACGGACAAACGCCGGCGCCACAGGCCGGGGCCGGTGTACAGGGCGCAGCGCCGCACGGCGTATCCGGTGCGCCGGAACCAACGGCATGGGCGGAAATGAGTTTTTGCAAATCCGGACTGCCGCAATGTTGACATGATACTGCTTCCGCACTGTTACGAACCAGTGTCTCAAAGTTGTTGTCGCAGGCTCGGCAATGAAATTCATAAATTGGCATGATGATGCTCCTGTTGCCGAAACCTAAGCAAAATCTGATGCGGCTGAAAGCTTGCCTTAAAAATTCACTTATCGTAGAAAGTCGCATGCGATACAAACATAGGCTGGGCATCCATGATTTCTGCATCAGCATTTGACGACCGCCGCAAGGTCTTTGCCTGGGTGCACCTTGTCAGCGGCTTATCGCTGAGTTTTTTTATTGTAACGCACCTGCTTGATGG
>CAYUBK010000074.1:0-9093 GCA_964442955.1 uncultured Zetaproteobacteria bacterium
CTCCTTACACCTGACACCTCACTCAAAATCAAACTTCGATGCCCTTGAATAGATCGGTGGACATATAGCGTTCGGCCATGGAGGGCAAAATCACTACGATGCGTTTGCCCTGCATTTCCGGGCGAACAGCCACCTTGAGCGCTGCTGCGACGGCTGCGCCGGAGGAAATACCGCCGGGAATACCTTCTTCATTAGACAGGCGACGGGCCATTTCAAAGGCTTCGTCGTTGGTCACTTTGACCGCACCATCGAGAATATCGACATTCAGGTTCTTCGGAATAAATCCCGCGCCGATGCCCTGAATCTTGTGCGGGCCGGGCGCTTCACCGGAAATTACCGGAGAGTCGGCAGGCTCGACTGCAAACGCCTTGAAAGCAGGGTTACGCTGTTTAATTACTTCGGCAACACCGGTAATGGTACCACCAGTCCCCACGCCTGCGACAACCGCATCCACCTTGCCATCGCAATCACTCCAGATTTCCTGTGCTGTTGTTTGACGGTGAATTTCCGGATTAGCCGGGTTTTCAAACTGCTGCGGCATCACTGCCCCTTCAGTCTCTGCGACAATCTCTTCAGCTTGCGCAATTGCACCCTTCATACCTTTTTCAGCCGGCGTCAACACCAGTTCAGCACCCAGCAATTTGAGCAGCTTGCGGCGCTCCAGACTCATCGATTCAGGCATCACCAAAATACAACGATAACCCTTGGCGCGCGCCACGAAGGCCAGCGCAATACCCGTATTGCCGGATGTCGGTTCCACAATCACACCGCCGGCTTGCAGCGAACCATCAGCTTCCGCCGCTTCAATCATGGCCTTGCCGATACGATCCTTGACCGAATTCAGCGGGTTATAGAACTCGCATTTGGCAATGATTTCGGCATCAATATCCGCACCAATTCGATTCAACCGGATCAATGGCGTATTGCCGACTGTTTCCGCTGCATTATTATATATCGCCATCACTCACCTTCCTTCATTGTTCTCGCAGGGGCCATAACAAAACCCCGGTGCGACCCATGGAAGGGTCGCCAACATCAAACAACCCTGTTTGATGTTGTGAGCATAGAGAAAACCACGCTTTTCTCTATGTGTCAGAGCAAAAAGTCGTCCATGACTTTTTGCGGGTCAATCAATCAGCCTTCGATGACATCCTGTTCAATGGGAGCCACTTTTACGCCCTGCTCGACCAGCCATTTTGTTGCCGCTTCCACTACAGCATCCTCGCCGTCGATTTCCAGACCGACCAGACCCATGTGGTCTTTCACTTCGGCGGTGCGGATATTGGTCACCACATCGAATTCTCTGGCCAGTTTCCAGATAATCGGCTCGCGCACGGTTGACTCGTCAAACGTGAGATACACGCGCAATTGCATTAGCAACCGCCTGCAATAGCTGGCACGATGGACACTTCATCGCCATCTTTCAGCGCCGTAGCGCGACCTTCCAGAAAACGCACATCTTCATCATTCACATACACATTCACAAAGCGGCGAATTTCGCCGGCATCATCGCATAAACGCTCTTTCAGACCCGGATGCGCAGCTTCAAGATTTTCAATCACCTCGCCAACATTGGCTCCATCAATAGACACTTCATCAGAACCACCGGTCAATTTACGTAGCGGGGTTGGAATACGTACAGATACACTCATTTGTTACTCCTTTCATTTAATTACCACAAAGGCAAGAGACACAAAGAAAACCAAAACTTAGGGTTACTTTGTGCCTTAGTGCCTTTGTGGTTCATTCTTCTCGAATGGTATCAGGCAGCCGACTGAAAGCCGTCGGCTTCAGCCAGCGCATCGAAATCTTTCAGGCTGGCATCAATAATGCGCGGTTTATTGATCGCATCGGCAATCGCTTCCTGTGTTTTCAGGCCATTACCGGTAATGCACAGCACAATCGACTCATCGCGTGGCAACTTGCCAGATTCGATCAGTTTTTTCGCACAACCGAGTGTCACGCCACCAGCAGTTTCAGCGAATATACCTTCGGTTTCAGCCAGCAGCTTCATAGCATCGACAACTTCCTGGTCCGAAATATCTTCAGCCCAGCCACCGGATTCATTGATCACGCGATTGGCATAAAATCCATCCGCCGGGTTACCAATAGCCAGCGATTTAGCCACGGTGTCGGCAATCACCGGATGAATCAGGTCGGTGCCATCTTTCACCGACCTGGAAATCGGCGAACAGCCAGTCGCCTGGGCTCCATACACAGCCGTGCCGTTATCTTCAATCAGACCCAGCTTGATGAATTCCTTGATGGACTTATCCACTTTGGTACACAGCGAACCCGATGCCATCGGCACCACAATATGTTTCGGCGCTTTCCAGCCCAATTGTTCCATGACTTCATAACCGAGCGATTTGGAGCCTTCGGCATAAAACGGACGTACATTCACATTCACAAAGGCCCAGCCGTATTTACCAGCCACTTCCGAGCATAAACGATTCACATCATCATACTTGCCCTTGATGCCAATAATACGCGTGCCAAAAACACCAGCGCCCAGCACCTTGCCCTGCTCTAGATCGTGCGGAATAAATACATAGGACTCCAGCCCAGCTGCAGCCGCATTGGCAGCCACCGAACCAGCCAGATTACCGGTCGAGGCACAGGCCACGGTTTTGAAGCCAAATTCAACAGCTTTGGACAGGGCCACGGAAACAACGCGATCCTTGAATGACAGGGTTGGATAGCAGACCGAATCATTCTTGATATACAGCTCGGATACGCCCAGCGCCTTTTCCAGGTTTCTGGCGCGCACCAGCGGCGTAAAACCATTCTGTGCGCCGACTGTCGGCTCATCGTTAATGGGCAGCAATTCCTTATAGCGCCACATGGTCTGCGGACGCGATTCAATGAGTTCGCGGGTAAAATAGCCATCAAGTTTTTCATAGTCATAGACCACTTCCAGCGGCCCGAAGCAGAACTCGCAAACGTGGGTGGGCTGGATATCATATTCCTGACCGCATTCTCTGCATTTCAATGCACGAACTATGTTCATGTGCCTCATCTCCAATATCAGCTAATCCAAAAACAAAAAAACCTCCGCGATAAAGCGAAGGTTGTATCAAGAGAGTGCACGCATGCATCAGACGAACAACCCGCATCATCGCTCCCTCGAGGTTCCCCTCTCAGGCAGGCATTGGCACCATTCTCCTCAGGTCCCTTCAGGGGATCTTTGGCCGGTTGCCGCAGTATCATAGGGCCTGCACCCTCCACCGCTCTGGATAAGCCGGATTTAATATGTGACGACGAATTATCGTGCCCAGTTTATAAAACGCAAGTCATTATTCGCCGTTTGTCCGCAGTTGTTGTGCATCAACTGTTTCTATTCAACGAATTGCCGTTTCAATCGATGGCAGTATGCTTGTCGGATATAAAACCCACATGCGACCTCTTTGCTTCATACTACCGGCCTGTTTGCCCGCTTCTGCACCAAAACCCCAGAAAAAATCACCCCGAATCGTGCCCTTGATGGCACCACCGGTATCCTGAGCCAGCATCAAACGATTAAGCGGTTTGTCGGTGTTTGGCCAGGTTGTGGACAGGAATACCGGCATGCCGAGTGGAATAGTGCGCCGATCCACAGCCATACTGTAGCCGGCTGTCAGAGCAATACCCATTGCGCCTACGGCAGACTGTGTTGAATCTGGCATTTCGCGGAAAAACACATAGCTAGGGTTACTATAAAGCAACTCCTTCAAACGATCAGGGTGATCGATGCCCCACTGGCGAATACTCTTCAGCGATGCCTGGGAGAGCGTCAATTCACCCATCGCGACCAGCTTTTTACCAATGGACTTGTAACGATGGCCATTCTGATTGGCATACCCGAGCTTCACAATCGAGCCATCGGGCAACTGCACGCGCCCCGAACCCTGCACCTGCAAAAAAAACAGGCTGATTTCATCATCGACCCAAAGCAGTTCTTTCCCCTTGGGTGCATGGTCGCTATCAATCCCTGCACGATCATAATAAGGCAAGACGCGCTTGCCTTCGATACGCCCGCGCAAACGCATGCCTTTGAGCTGGGGGTAGAGTTTGGTCAAATCAATGATCAGCAGGTCGTCCGGCTCTCCGTAGACAGGGAAGCGGAAGCGACTGGTCTTGACGCGACTTCCGAGTAGCAATGGCTCATAATACCCGGTAATCAGCCCTTGTTCCGTGCCATCGCTATTTCGCAACTGCCATGGGGTAAATCGGCGTTCAAAAAATAAACGCATGGCCTCGTTATTGGAAATATCCAGCAATCCGGCCTCAGCGCACAGTTGTTGCCATTGCTCTTTTTTCTGCATCGATGCACACTCGGCCCTGAGCGCCAGTAACGACGAGGCAAGCTGAACCGATTGCCAGTCCGGCAGCGCCTTCCATTGACTTTTGACATACGCCGGCCCTTTTTCAACAGCCGGTTTATGGATGGCTCGGGACGGACAGGCCGCCAACAACAAACATAACGCCCATAACAGACTGCGACTCATATTTCCCATGAACTCTCTCCCTTTTTCGCATGCCTCAAGCCTGACAACACGGACGAAAAAATCCATGCGCAGCGGAAGTTATGAGTCGCACCAGCTAAAAGCGCAAGCCCATGTTTTCATTTCCTGTGTCTTTTTGCGTATAGGATTCGCGATCCACCACTTCATTCTTTTGATTCTTCAAAATAATCGTTCCACCACTATTCAATAACCTGAAACCAGCGTGATCAGATATCTGAACCTTGCTTGCCGAACCCTTCTCAATCAGACCGGACAGGCAAATCACCTTCGAGCGCTGATCTTCAATGCGCCAGCCGCTTACATCGACATCCGCCGCTGAAATATTGAGCAGCGTAATCCATTCGTTCAAGCGCTCGTTGCTACCTGCCGGGTTCACCATGGCAGCGGCGATAACGATAGCCTTATCTTTTTCGGCAGCCTCCTGCGTCACACGAGGCTGATTGATCTCGGTAACGATATCAGCATGACTTTCAACGGGAATACGTTCCGGATAGCTGTTAATGCTTAATCCATCGCTCAGTGTTTCCGGTGCAGAATAATACAATGGATTGGACCGCACGATGTCCCTGGAAAACTTCAGCCCGGTCAGCTTTTGAATTTCTGTGACCGTACACTGATAATTTTTCAACTTGATGCGGCCAGCGCCTTTCTGCTTGTTGCCGATAAATTCTTCATCCTGATAAAGCAGGAATGCTCTGGTTTCAAGCTTTTCGGTCGTATTGCTTTTAAAACAGACAATCTTGAAAAAGGCCGATGGCACCCTGACCGTGTCGTGCCAGCTTCTGGCATATTGACGGTCAAACGTGAGATGGACGGGGCCTGTAAACACGCACAGCCTGCCATTACTGTCGTCTTTCAGTGCGCCGATATAATCCTCCAGCTTCAGCCATTCATCACGATTAAAGTATTTGTGTTGAAAGGCTGCATTGGTATAAAAGAACGTCGCATTATTGGCTTCGAGTGATTTTTCCCTGTTTGCAGCCCAACAATTATTGTTGCGCTGAACCATATGACCGCGATCCCAGTCATTGATTTTATAAAACCGGTTATCCAGTTGCCGCTCATTATCAACACGAGCATCTGCTTTCCAGCCCCGAGATTCATCCCTGTTAATCTGAATATGTTTGTTCTGATCGATATTGGAAGCGGAAAAAACAAGTTGCCGGGTGGTTTTATTCATCACCAGACTGTAGTGGATATAATCCAGATAAATCTCTTCTCTCAGACCCGCATCCCGATACGCCGCGCCTGTTAATTCCGGTGATAATTCGGGCATTACAACCGTTATTCCGTCGCCAATAAAACCCTGCTGATAGCCTATCGTCATCGCTCACCTCCGAGCATACAAACTCGGGCAGATGCAGATCCTGTCAATCCCATGAATATGGGACAAAACTATGCTTCAGTCTTACCTGATTCGCCAGCAGATTGCGCTTGCCATGGCGCAACTTTGAACAGCAACAGCATGCCCGGCACAGCTAGCGCTGCACACAAGAGAAAGAAATCTGTCCAACCAAACGCCTCAACCAGCCAGCCGACGCCTGCATTCACAAAAGTACGTGGTACTGCTGCCAGGCTGGTAAACAGGGCAAATTGAGTGGCCGTATAGGCCGGATGCGTAGAACGGGCGATGTAAGCGACAAAAGCAGCAGTGCCAACCCCAACGCCGAATGCTTCCAGCCCGATGACCACGGCCAGTCGAGTCAGCTCGGCAGTAGCAATATCCTGCTGAACGCCCAGTGACGCCAGCCATGCAAATCCAAAAATAGAGCCCAGTTGCACAAAACCAAACACCCACAGGGCGCGATTGATGCCGATCTTCACCATCCACAAACCACCCAGCAAGCCGCCGATCACCGCCGGCCACAGGCCAGCATTTTTTGCAATCAGGCCGATCTGTGTTTTCGAATAACCCATATCGAGATAAAACGGCGTCGCCAGCGCCGTGCACATACTATCGCCCAGCTTATAGAGAAAAATAAATGCCAGCACCATCAATGCGCTCTGCACGCCTTCGCGGCCGATAAATTCATGGAATGGTTCAACGACAGCTTCCCTGAGCGTCTTCGGAGGTGCGGCCCGGTGTGGTTCGGACACCATTAATGTCATCACCATGCCCGGCAGCATAAACAGCGCCGTAATGATAAACACCGTGCTCCATGCCAGGTGATCGGCAAGAATCAGGGACAGCGAACCCGGCACCAGTCCGGCCACCCGATAAGCATTCACATGCACCGAGTTCCCCAAACCAAGTTCTTCATCGGATAGCAGTTCACGACGATAAGCATCCAGCGCGATATCCTGCGTAGCGGAAAGTAATGCCAACAGCGTAGCGAATATTACAATCATATTCAGTTCAGTTTGGGGCGAAAATGCGCCCATCGAGGCAATCACTGCCAACAACCCCGTTTGAGACAGCAGCATCCAGCCTCGTCTGCGCCCCAGCCATGGCATGGCATAGCGATCCAGCAACGGCGCCCACATGAACTTCCAGGTATAGGGAAACTGAATCAGAGCGAACAGACCAATCGTGGTCAAATCCACCTGTTCGCTTCTAAGCCATGCCGGCACCAGATTAAGCAGCAGATACAACGGCAAACCGGATGCAAAACCGGTAAAGATGCAGATCAGCATTTTTTTGGTGAACAGTTGTTGAAACACGCTCATGGTGAATCCCTTTGCTGTAAATTCAGGGTCAAAATCAAGACCTCTTCACCGCAAAGGCGCAAAGAAATCAGAACCGTTATATGGGCAAATAAATGTTTTGACTTTATTTCAGCAGCGGACCGTCGAGGAAGGCCAACTCATCCCATATACTGCTGGGGCAACCTTCGGCATCGCGGAATTTCAGATTCTGGCGCTTGGGAACCAGCCGGTTCGGACGACCATAGCTGTCCTCCTGCACATCCGTTCCTTCATCAGCGGAGAGAATCATTAAACCTTCCTCGGGCAGTAAATCGGTGACTTCATATTCTTCATTCAGATAACGTACGCGCTGTCCAATCAGTCGAGCCAGCGCATCGTGATTTTGAATTAAATCCTGCAACTCTGCATCAACCATATCCCGGCCCCCTTGATTCCTGCGCTCTGACATCTGCAAAGTCGAGCATAGAAAGGTGCATAGCAAGCGTCAATGGCCGCAAATATTCGACAAGGGTACAGACCACTGTGGCACTACCCTGCTTTGCAGTTACAATTCCGCTTCAACCCCTACACGAAAAGAACCGGAGGCGCACATGGACAATCTGTGGACAGACATGACAGCAACCACATTGCTGGATATCACGCTGGCACACTGGCTACTGGCAATCACAACGCTGTTCATCACGGTTGTCGCCCAGCGCTATATCTTGCGTCTGTTTCATGCTATCGCACAAAAAATCACCTCTCGCACTGAAACGCAACTGGATAACGTATTACTCGAAGCGGCCGAACGACCAGCGGGCATACTGATCTTTATCATCGGACTCATCATCTCCGTCCACCTGCTCAATCCGCCTGCTGAAACTTTCCCGGTAATTCACCTGGCCGATAGCGCTGGTCGGCTTTTCTCCATCGTCATCGGTGTATGGTTCTTATGGCGCTTGATCGAGGGGATGGCTGTCTATTTTACCGCTCGCGCCCGGCAAACCGAATCATCTCTGGATGATCAGCTGGTGCCGTTTATTGCCAAAACGCTGAAAATTTTTCTTGTACTGACGGCAGTACTGGTCGTAGCCCAGAATATGGGATATTCCGTTTCCGGCCTGATTGCTTCGCTCGGTATTGGCGGCATCGCCGTGGCCATGGCGGCCAAAGATACGATTTCCAATATCTTCGGTTCGATTATGATTCTGGTGGATCGCCCGTTCATGGTGGGCGACTGGATCAAGACATCCGAATTTGAAGGCGTGGTGGAACAAGTTGGTTTTCGCTCCACCCGCATCCGCACCTTTGCCCGAACGCTGGTCAATGTACCCAACTCAACACTGGCCAATATGGTCATCGACAATATCGATCAGCGCTCCGAGCGCCGTATCAAAATGCGCATCGGCCTGACTTATGACACCACGCCGGCGCAGATGAAAGCGGCGCTAGCTGGCATTGAGCAATTACTCTGCGATCACCCCGGCGTCGATCAAGGCTATAAGCTGGTGAAGTTTGATGAATTTGAAGGTTCAGCCCTGTCGATTTTCCTGTATTACTTCTCCAGCAGCAAGGTCTGGGAAGAATACCTGCAAGTGCGTCAGGAAGTGAATTTACAGATCATGGAATTGCTCGAATCACTCGAACTGGAATTCGCCTTCCCGACTCAAACCCTGCATATTGAAAAGGGTGATATTGATGTCTGATAAACCTGTGGTGGAAGCATTTACCGATGGCGCCTGCTCCGGCAACCCCGGCCCCGGCGGTTGGGGCGTGTTGCTGCGCATGGGTGGGCATGAAAAAGAACTGTGCGGTGGTGAAGCCCACACCACCAATCAGCAAATGGAATTGCAGGCAGCGGTCGAAGCATTAAAAGCGCTCAACCGCCCCTGCCGTATCACCATTATATCAGATTCCAAATATGTCGTGCAGGGCATGACCGAATGGATTCACAACTGGAAAA
>CAYUBK010000075.1:0-9078 GCA_964442955.1 uncultured Zetaproteobacteria bacterium
CGCCGAATTCGCCTTCATTGATACGGTTGATGGCCTGATCAATCTTTTTAATCAGTTTACGTTCACGATCCTTGATGCGCAGATCAAAATTGCGATCGGTTTCCATACTGGCCTGGTCAGTAGGATCAGGAAACGAGGTCTGCTCCTGCTCATGCATGGCCTGAACATTCACGCTCTGTCCGACTTCCAGCTCTGCTTTCCAGTCGGTTAATTGCTTTTCAAAAGCTTCCAATTGCGTCTTGGTTAATGCCATTTCATCCTCCTGCCAACAGGCAATCCAAAAGCGGTATTGCCGAAAGGGCGCGAACCTTAGCGATTCTTGCGAAAGGTGTAAATCAGAGAATCATACCATCAGATCGAAAAAATACGATAGCTTTAATGCAGTTAATTTAGCTGCGGACAGGACAATACTTTCGACCTAAGATTGCTGACATGCTTTCAGAGAAAAAGACACGGCCAACCAGGGGCAGTTCTCAACAGCGCATTGCAGTCATCGGCGGCGGCATTTGCGGGCTTACTACCGCCTTGAGGCTTGCTGAAAATGGTTTTGAGATCGAACTGTTTGAAGCTGCACCGGAACCGGGTGGCCGCACCCGTTCCTTTCTGGATAAAAGAAGCGGTGAGTGGTGCGATAACGGCCCTCACCTCCTCAATGGTGCTTATATAGCTACGGAAAAACTGCTGGCAGATTGTCATGCCTCAAATCATGTAACATGGCAGTCATCACTTAAACTACCTCTTTGGGATCAACAACGACAATACTTCAGCCTGGGCCCTTCTACCATGCTTCCATTTCCGTTGGCTCTGCTACTGGCCGTTAAATCAATGCCCGGCCATGGCTGGGACTCTGCGCTGGCCATGTTGCGGTTAAACATGGCTGTAAAAAGCAAACAGTGCAGTGGCCGCAGCCTGGCCTCACTGTTAAAAGACTACAAAGCCCCAGACGCATTTATTCGTGACATGATTGAACCCATCTGCCTCGGTGCTATGAATGAATCAACTGAGACAGCCGATGCCAGCACATTCGGGCGTGTCCTGAGCGAAAGTTTTGCATCGCGGCATTGCGCGCGACTGGGCTGGTTTAATGCGCCACTACAGCAGGCGCTGATCGAACCGTTAGTACAACAGGCCAAACATTCAGGGGCAATCATTCATACGCGTCATCGGGTGCAATCACTGCAAAGCCTTGATGATAGCGTCATGGTTGACGGTGATCGCTTTGATGCTTGCGTACTTGCATTGCCCGCCTATGCATGCAATCGATTACTGGGCCAGGACGGTGAATGTGAAACGCGCGCCATCATCAATATTCACCTCTGGTACCCGAATCATCCGGGACTGCCTGAACCATTTATAGGCGGCATTGGTACGCAGGGGCAATGGTTCTTCGACATCTCATCTCAAATGCGACAAACCAACCCATCACATCGCCATCTGTGCGCTGTAATCAGTGCAATCGAAGGTGAGGTGGATCATGACAAACTGCTGGAGCAAATACACCGTGAACTTTCATGTTTGTGTAAGACGAACTGCTCACCATCTCATACTCGCATCGTACATGAGAAACGGGCTACTGTACTGGTTCGCCCCCGTGATATTAAACCCGATACCAAACGCATCATCAATGCCTCGGAATCGCCCGTGCCGGGGGAACTGCCTGCTACCATTGAATTTGCAGTGCGCCGAGGTGAAAAAGCAGCACTCGACATCAGAAAACTAAAATAATACTGCACTTTATCCACTTCTTGCCCCATTAAAGTAAAATCAATGCAGTAAACTTTATATGCTTCCAAACCTATTTACAAAATCAATACAAGTATTTGATATTATTGGAATTTTACTACTGCATAATTTTTAGGCATGTCATACGGGTGTCATACATATGTAACAAATACAGGCCATACAAAGGAATTATCCACAAAGTTATCCACAGCTTCTGTGGATACAGACGAAAGGCATTGAAAACAAAGGGATTGAGCCATTATTGATCCGTTATTGCACTATGGGAATCAGCTTCTTATGATTACCCCATGACAGATAAGCATACAAATAAACAATTCCGAACCCCTACCCTTTCAGACCGGATTATCGGGGAATTAGACAGAGCCTTGAATAATATTTTTTGTAAACAGGTCAGCTCGCGCGAGTATCCCGCCGCTACCGCAAATGAATCCGAAGAAGCGCCACTAAGCAGCGCCCAGAAACGCACATCAGCCGGATTGATGCGTGTCAATCATGCCGGTGAAATGGCGGCTCAAGCATTGTATCAGGGACAAAGCCTGACCGCCCGTGATCCCAAACTGGCGGATAAACTGAAATATGCTTCCATTGAAGAGTCCGACCATTTGAACTGGTGCCGCAATCGGCTTGAGGAACTCGGTGAGCGCCCTTCTGTATTCGACCCCCTTTGGTATGCCGGCTCATTCGCCATCGGCATGGCTGCAGGCATTGCAGGCGACCGCTGGAATCTCGGTTTTTTAGCTGAAACCGAGCATCAGGTTGTTCGCCATCTGGATAGTCATCTACAACGCCTGCCTGAAAATGACACACGCAGCCGCGCCATCGTCAGCCAAATGAAGATCGATGAACAAGGGCATGCAGAATTGGCCGAAGGCCTCGGTGCTGCCGACTTGCCTCAACCGGTTAAGCAGATGATGAAACTCACATCAAAGGTCATGACCAGTCTGGCTGAAAAGCTGTGATGATTATCGAATAAGAATCTTATCACCCTTACCCAAACCAGGGTCAGCGCCAGGGACATTTATCAACAACGTCGATGCGCCGCGCATCGCCGCGCTCATGGTATGATCAATCAAGGCATTATTGGTGCTGCGGCCCGCAGGGGATACAAGATCGAAAGTGCTCGCGCCGGCCACGGGAACACCGTAGGTCTGGACATTTTTCAGAACATTATCCGGGTTACCATCCACATAGACCCTATCCCAGATTCCTGCCACCGGATGGAATGATACAGGCATATTAATATTCGCATTAACAAAGAAAATACGCACACGCTCGCCCGGTTTGGACATCAGCGCCCGGATGGAATTACCATCATGAATCGGATCGTAGTTGAATGGTTTTCCGTTAATCAGGGCATGCGTCCAGCCCCTGTTTTCAACCATATCCACAACATTTTCAGCATCAGGAAAATACTGTGATTGGACCAGCACATATTCCCGATCCGGTTTGGGATAGGCTTTACTAAAGCGTTTGGGGTCAATAATGATCACGCCGAACATGCCGCGAGCGATATGTTCGGCCAAAGGATTCGAGGCGCAGTGGTACATATATACGCCTGCACGCCCGGCCTTAAACACAAAATGCCTGTTATGGCCCGGACGCACTGAACCGAATTCGTTGAGCATATCCACTTCAGCAGCATGAAAATCAATCGAATGCGATTTCTTGTTGGTTTCAGGGTTAATCAGGGTAATATCAATCTGATCCCCAACCGTGGCACGCACCAGCTTGCCCGGCATCATGCCATCATACGTCCATGCTGCATATTTCGTGCCTCTGTTATCAATCACCACATCGGATTCCATTGCCGTCAGTGTTACTTTAACAATTTTAGCGCTTGCCACCGGTACATATAATCCGATAACCAGACTAATCGCCGCGCATGAAAACACCCCTGTTATAAATCGCTTCATTACCACCCTTTTCTCCTTCTATCGATGAAACAAGTTCCATCTGCATATTAAAATGTGAGATAATCAGACTATCGAAGCAATTGTCCAAACTTATATATGAACTCGACCCTGCGTTAAACGCTCTGAGAACCCGGACTACGCATCAGGCCGGTAATTTTAGCAACATAGTTCACTGTCTCCTGCGGCATACGTTCAGGATGACGTTCGAGATTCCCCATACCCCAGTTGTAAGCGGCCAGAGCCAGCCCTGTGTCCCCGTCATAGCGATCCATAAGCCGCTTCAGATACCTGCTTCCGGCCTGTATATTCTGCTCCGGATCAAATGCATCGCTGACCCCGAGTTCCGCCGCCGTAGCGGGCATCAGTTGCATCAAGCCCTGCGCCCCTACCGGAGATACAGCTTGTGCATCGAAATTACTTTCTGTCCGGATCACCGCTTCAATCAACTTCGGATCGAGACCGTTAGAGACTGCCGCAGAAGCAATAATCGACGCGAATTTCTCTTTACCCGAAACCGGACTCTCATCGTTCTGATTTGCACCTTGCACCTCAGCCACTGGCTCATGGGACACTAGTATCGAAACAACCGGGTGCACCGGCTTGCCTTGCACTGCAAACATCGGTGTTTTGGCACTATTACGTATGGACATAAACAGATCGGTGGATAACAACCGTCCAGTTGCTTGATTCGACCTTTCATTGATATTGAAAAACATGGCATGCATGCCGGCCCGATCCAGTGCCGAGATGAGGTTCTCCGCCAGCGCTCGAATGGTATCAGGCGTCAAGGTTTCCAGCGGCGAATCAATGTTCCTGTCCAGATATTGTTGAAACAGGCCGCCAGCTTTTTGCGCGCCTCCCTGCTCAGGCAGATTGGTAGCTTTGCCGCTCCAGGCGGTTGAGCCGATATCCAGATGACTGATCATAACCATGCATGAGCAACAGACATGCCATTTTTGCCGGGCAACGACTTCTGATGCTCATAAGCGCTTCACTGCCGCTTAAATAAAGCCGACAGAATCTACGCACCTGCCGACCAGTACCATTCTCCGTTTACACGGCACTGAAAACTTTCCGGCAGGCTGTTTAGCCAGTCGTAAACATCACCCTTCTGATCGGCGCTCGTCCATAGCTGCTGTTTCTTTTTTTCGGGATCGAAACAGCGAATCACGCCCAGCCCGTCTTCGCCCTGCAATATACTCTGGAACAGCGTTGACTGCCGGGGCGCAATTGTAAATTCAATGATCAATGTTTCGTCATAATCAGGTGATTGAGAGAGCAATGCTATCGCGTGTATGGGATCAGTCATCAGCCTTCAAACGACGAGTCTGCGCACACATCACCCATTTTTTTCATGGCGCGCGCTTCCAACTGCCGCACTCGCTCAATCGATACGCCCAGCTCCTCGGATAATTCCTTCAAAGTTGCTGGTGGGTCTACCAGACGGCGCTGACGAATAACGTAACGATCGCGGTCGGACAGCACTGCCATGGCCTGCTCCAACCGGGTGCGGGCGTAATTACCCCAATCTTTCTCTTCCAGTTGCTCTTCGGGGGTTTCTGCCGGCGATGGCAACTCCAGCACCTGGCCTTCATCGCCATTATCCGAATCGATAGAAAAATCACGCCGCAGAAAGGATGAGGCAATGGCCTGATAGGATTCGCCGCTGGTGCCATGCTGCTCGGCGATCTCTTTGAGGTTCCTGCCTTCGAGTGCGGCAATGGCGCACTCCGCCTTTTGCAGGCCGGCAAAAATACGGCGCTGGAGTTTATTCGTGCCCATTTTCACGATACTCCACGAGCGCAAAATAAAATCGTGGATGGATGCCCGAATCCAGTAGGAAGCGTAAGTTTTCAGCCTGAAACCCCGGTCCGGGTCGAAGCGTTTGACGGCATGCATCAGGCCCAGCGTACCCTCCTGAATCAAATCTTCTTCGGGCAGTCCAAAATGGCGATATTCGCGCACTATCGCAGCTACGCTATGCAGGTTGGCGCTGATCAGTTCCTGCACTGCCATCAGATCGTGATCGTTCTGCCATTTACGTGCCAGCGCATCCTCTTCCTCACGGGAGAGCTGCGGAATCTTGCGCAGTTCCTGATAGAAACGATCGAGGCTGGTCAGCGCCTTTAATGATGTGTTCTTACTCATATCAGCTTATTTATGCTGGCGCCGTCGATCCATTTCAACCCAGCGCGCCACATTGGCCTGGTGATCGGCCAGTGTCGCCGCGAACTGATGGCCACCGGAACCGTCCGCCACGAAATACAGAAACGGCACATTGGCCGGCGATGCTGCCGCTGTGAGCGATGCCTCGCCCGGATTGCAAATCGGCGTCGGCGGCAACCCCTTGCGTGTATAGGTACTCCACGGTGTATCCGTACGTAAATCCTTTTTATGAATATTGCCGGAGAATTGCCCTTTCGTTCTCCAGATACCGTAAATTACGGTCGGGTCCATCTGCAAGGCCATGCCTTTTTGCAAACGGTTGCGAATCACTGCCGCCACAAATGGTCGTTCTTTGGCAATCATGGTTTCCTTCTCAATGATCGACGCCATGATACGCAATTTATTTTGCACCGGCGCATACTCGGAAAGCTCCGCCAGGATTTTCTGCTGCGCATCCGCCATGGATTTTAGCATCTGTTCAATGCGAACCGGCTTAGTGTACTGGTAGGTTTCCGGCAATAAGCGCCCCTCCGCATCGACGGGGAACAGTTTTTTTATGGCCGTCTGCCAACCCTTCTCATCCGTGCCTGTTTTTTCCGCCAGCAAACGCAGCACTTCATCGGTTCTCAACCCTTCCGGCACCGTGACCTTGAATTGCATCACATCGCCCCTCGCCAGTCGCGCAATCACCTGCGCCATCGTAGCCGCTTGCTTAAAGCGATATAAGCCGCTGCGCAAACGCGCACCGTTGCCATCGAGTCTTAATTGCAGACGAAAGGCCAGTGGCGATGCAATCACATCTTGCTGCTTGAGTAATGAGGCAATTTTGATCGAGGAGGCACCCTTCGGGATCATTACTTGCACCGCTTGTTGCGGCCCATGTCTGGCGCTGGTTTGCATATAAAACCAGCCGACAGCCGCGCCAGCCAGTAATAGGCCGGCGAGCAAAAAGAGGATGATCAGCTTTTTCATAACCGCACACCCTCTGCTGTACCCAGTGCATCGGTCAATATGTGTAATGCCGGGTGCCGCACATCCATCGGCTCTGTCCGCTCCACCGACTCAACCCATGCGATGGGCCTGATGAATACACCACTATTGCATACGGCCATGGCTTCACAATCCTGCAACCATATCACCGGACAGGTGGATTCATGCACAATGCCATGCCGAATCAGAAATTCGCGAACCCGGCCCTGCAATATGCCTGCGTCTGCCGGTGGCGTATGCCAGCGCCCTTCCCGATACAATAAAATATTCGCCGTGGCTGTCGCCAGCAACATACCATCCTGTTCAAACAACACGTTTATATCGGCAGCACCATGCAGCGCGCGCAACGTATCGGCATAATCGGATACAAACTTGGCCTGCTTTGACTGCAAGGCAAATGGCCATGTGGCCAGCCGCAAAAACAGAGGTGATGACACAACTGGATACGGCACGCATTGAATATGCGCGACCGGCGAATTTCCCCTGTTGGTCAGACCCCAAGCTGATTCGCCGCCGCTGATAGTGAGACGCAGCAGCGTATCTTCTCCCACTTTCGCCGCTTCGCGCAGACAAGAAAATAACACTTCTTCATCCTGACCCGTTGAAAACAACAGACCGAATTCAGACAAACCCAGCGCCAGCCGCTGCCAGTGACCAGGCCAATCGAAGATATGGCCGTCGATGACGCGAAAGGTCTCAAAACAGGCTTCGCCATAAGCTAAACCCCTGTCCATGGTATTGACTGAAACTATCTTCAAACTCGAAACCCCGCTTTGTTCATGGTAGAAGCCGTCCCCATGAGCGAAAAATACCTTCAGGACATCGAACAAGCACGCGTCTATGACGTGGCGGTTGAAACGCCATTGCAGTTAGCACCGAAATTATCGGCTCGGCTGCACAATGAAGTGTTATTCAAACGCGAGGATCTGCAGCCGGTATTCTCCTTCAAATTGCGCGGCGCCTATAACAAGATCGCCCAGCTCAGCGAGAGCGAACGCGCACGTGGCGTGATCTGTGCTTCAGCTGGCAATCATGCTCAGGGCGTGGCTCTGTCCAGCCACAAACTCGGCATTGAAGCCACCATCGTCATGCCGAGCACCACGCCCGAGATTAAAGTAAAAGCTGTTGAACATCTGGGCGGTCAGGTTATCTTATTCGGTGACAGTTATTCCGATGCCAGCGTGTATGCCGCCAAACTGTGCGAGGAAACCGGCAAGGTATTTATTCATCCCTACGACGATCCCTTGGTGATTGCCGGCCAGGGCACCATTGCCGAAGAGATGATGCGTCAATATCCGGGCGATCTGGATGCTGTATTCGTGCCGATTGGCGGCGGCGGCCTGATTGCCGGCATGGCGCTGTATCTTAAAAAACATTCTCCAAATACAAAAATCATCGGCGTAGAGCCTGTTGATTCAGCTGCCATGCATGATTCAATCAAAGCTGGCGAACGTGTAACGCTGGAGCAGGTCGGTATTTTCGCTGATGGCGTGGCAGTCAAGCAAGTTGGCGAACATACATTCGACCTGGTGAAACGTTTTGTCGATGACATCCTGCTCGTCGATACCGATGAAATCTGTGCCGCCATCAAGGATATTTACGAAGATAATCGCACCATCGTCGAACCGGCCGGCGCACTCGGCGTAGCCGGTCTGAAGCAATATGTCCGAACAACCGGCGCGCGCGGACAATTACTGGCCGCCATTAATAGCGGCGCCAATATGAATTTCGACCGCATGCGTCATGTCGCTGAACGCACCGAAATGGGTGAAGGCCGCGAAGCACTGTTCGCTGTCACCATCCCCGAGCGCCCCGGCTCATTTCTGGATTTCTGCCGCATTATCGGCGATCGCAATATCACCGAATTCAATTATCGCATGTCCAGCCGTTCCGAAGCGCATGTCTTCGCCGGCATCAGCATTACCAATGAGGCCGATGTGGTAGCCATTGAACAGGCGCTGCAGACCGCAGGCTTGCCAACCATCAACTTGCAGGACAATGAGCTGGCCAAATTGCATATTCGCCATATGGTCGGCGGTCGCTCTGCGCTGGTTGAGCATGAAGTATTATATCGTTTCGAATTCCCGGAACGCCCCGGCGCCCTGCTGAAATTTCTCTCACGCGCCGGCGGCCGCTGGAATATTTCCTTATTCCACTACCGCAACCACGCCGCTGCCTTTGGCCGCGTGTTAGCCGGTGTCGAAGTGCCACCACAAGATCGCCATGCCTTTGAGCAGTATCTTGACGAATTGGGCTACCCTTACGT
>CAYUBK010000076.1:0-8962 GCA_964442955.1 uncultured Zetaproteobacteria bacterium
CTTGCCGCATATGCCAATGCTGATGCGCCAGCACGCGCGCATCTTCGGCATCATGGCTAACCATCAACACGGGGATTTTCAACGCCGATTGCACGGATTGTAAACGCAGCCGTAAACGCTGGCGAATAGCAGGTGCCTGGGCTGAAAACGGTTCATCCAGCAACAACAGAGATGGCCGCTTATAGATGCCACGGGTCAACGCCACCCGCTGCGCTTCACCAGTGGAAAGCATGTGAGGTTTGCGTTGCATCAAAGGCGCGACTTCAAACATCTCGGCCAGTTCCGCCAACCACGCGGCATCCACCTGCTCGCTACCCAGTGTGATATTCTTTTCAACGCTCAACCATGGTAACAAAGCCGCATCGGCCCAGACGCACCCGACATTGCGCTGACCGGGAGACAATACAAATCGGGTGTGGCCATCCAGCCACAACCGGCCATTCACGACCAACTGCCCTCGCCCTGTTTCCAGCCCTGCCAGACACCGTAACAATGTCGTTTTTCCAGCGCCATTCTCACCGGAAATGATGATAAATGTACTGGAAAACCTTGAATCCACCTGCAATTCCAATGCACCGAGCCGGGCTGTCATCTGAATTCGATTCATTTGCCAATCACCACGTTCAATCCCTGCCGGTTCATCGCATAGACCACCGATAACATCACGAATGACACCGCCATTAGAATCAACGCCAGTATCCACGCCTCATCCGACTGTTGCATTTCGACCATGTCGAACAGGGCAATGCTGGCTACTTTGGTTTCACCCGGAATCGAACCACCCACCATCAGTACCACGCCAAACTCACCCATGGTATGCGCAAATGAAAGCGCAGCGGCCACCAGTACGCCGCCTTTGGCCGCCGGCAACATCACCTGCAATAAGGTCTGTTTCAAATTCAACCCCTGCGTACGCGCCATTTCCAACCAGCTTTGTGGAATCGCACGCAGCGCCTGCTGCATCGGCTGCACGGAAAATGGCAGACTGTACAACACCGAAGCGAATACCATGCCGGAGAATGAGAATGCCAGCGAGCTGTCAAAAAGCGACTGCCATGCGCTGCCCATGATCGAATCCGGTGCAATCATCACCAGTACAAAATAGCCCAGCACCGTTGGCGGCAACACCAGCGGCAAAGCCACGACCACCTCCAGCGCAGTACGCCCGGCAAATGATTTGAATGCCAATACATAAGCCAGCGGCAATGCGATGATCAACAACACTCCAGTGGTAACCAATGCCAGTTGCAGGGAAATGAATAGTGATTCAAGCATTAGCGTTGCCGCCATGCCAGTTGTGTTTTCTGCGGCTTCGAGAGATTGGCCAGCCAGGTTCGCGCCAAGGCTTTATCAGCCAATAACACAGCAACATAATCAATATTTGCGATAGCATCCTGTTGCGAAGCCAGCGGCACAAACCCGGCATCGACCAAGCCTTTATTCACCATCATCGTAGACTGCATGGCATTCTGCGCATAAACGAGCTTATGCTTTAAGGCATGCCAAAGCCCTCGCTTTTGCAGCACTGCTCTGGCTACCTTGCCGAAGGGCGCAACATCGGGATTGGCAATCGCAATGTGCCGGATAGATGGATTTGCCAAGGCGCTGATATCCGCAACGGTCTGTTTGCCAACCATAACGCCAAGATAGCCATGCCCGACTTTGTACTGTGCGGTAGCCTTATCCTGATGCATCAATAATGCTGGCCTCTCTTTATCCGCCGCGATAAACACATCAAACGGCGCGCCTTGCATAATCTGATTATACAACCGCCCGGTAGAACCCGACACCAGCCGAAGCGCAACATGATGCTCTTTTTCAAATGCTTCAGCCTTTTGCTGCATCGCCGGATACAAACTCGAAGCCACCGCCACAGTCAGTGTTTCTTGTGCATGCACTGACACAGAAAATAGGCTTAAAATTAGACACAGATGAGCGCAGATGAACACAGATGAAACCCGCATTGTGGGTTTTTGCTTATATCTGCGTAAACCTGCGTAAATCTGCGTCTCAATACCCATGTTTTATCCGCCGATATGAATCATGGAGCGTTTTTCGCTGTCGGCTTCAAAATCATACAGACCGATCTCGGGCTTAATCATGGCCGAGCGTAAAAACACTGCGCGAATACCTTCATCACTGCCACCCGTGCGGATCAAATCGCGCAGGTTCAGTTGATGGTCGGCAGGCAAGCAGGAGCGCAAGCCGCCATCGGATGTCAGGCGCAGGCGATTACAGCCTTCACAGAACCGTTCAGACATCGGCATAATAAAACCGACCTCGCCCTTACCGCTTTTCAAGGGCAGATATCGCGCAGCCGTATTGCCTGCTTGTAATGCGGCATCCACATCGACACGTTCACGCACATCCTCGCGCTGCAACACTTCATCAATGGAGATGTAATGTTGTTCCCAGTCCATGCCCTGTTTCATCGGCATCAGTTCAATAAAACGAATCGTGGTATGATTGGCAGCCGCAAAATCAATCAGCTCGGCCACTTCAGAATGTTCTCCACCCGCATTGACGCCGCGCATCAGCACCGTGTTTAATTTAATCGGCAACAGCCCTGCCGCTTTGGCGGCTTCAATACCAGCCAGCACCGGGTCCAGTTCGCCACCTGTCAGTTTGCGGAATCGCAGCGCATTCAGGCTATCCATACTGATGTTGATGCGGCCAAGACCCGCCGAAGCCAGATCATGTGCATATTTGCCCAGCAACGTGGCATTGGTAGTCATGCTCAAATCGGTAATACCGGGGATATCGGCCAGTTTTTCCACCAGCAGCGGCAAATCGCGACGCACCAGCGGTTCACCGCCGGTCAGGCGTAACTTCGTCACGCCTAAACCTGCCGCCACGCGGACAATGCGTTCAATTTCTTCATAACGCAAAATCTGACCATGCGTTTCCGCCTTGTATGCATCCGGCGCAGGCCGACAATAATCGCAACGCATATTACAACGATCCGTCACCGAAATGCGCAGATAGGTGAGCTTACGATTGAAACGATCCTGCAATTGCTCAGGCTGGCGCGGATAAAAGGTGACAGGTGTCAGGCTCATTCGTTCGATAGTAACCGCTTGATTTCCGGAACGCACGAACCGCAACCGGTACCGGCCATCGTACATGCCTTAATCGCATCCACAGAGTCAGCCCCATCCCTGATAGCACCTTTCAACTCCAGTTCACCGACATTGTTGCAGGCACATATAATTGCACCTTTGGTATCGGCCTTGTTCACCGGGCCGCCGGGAGCCAGTAAATACGGACGCAATTCGCCGACATCGCGACTTTCGAGCATCAGTTTGCGTAACCATTGGGCTTCGTGAATATCGCCGCCGACCCAGCGGACAGCTATCAAACGTCCATCGCTTAGCCATGCTTTGCGATTGATGCCATGTTTACGGTCTGAATAGGTCAGGGTTTCGATGCTCCTGCCCTGCTCCAGCATCTGATCCAGTCGCTTGTATTTAGAGGCTTCCAGCGGTTTTGTACAAGCCAGATCTACCGAGGTCACCGGGTGATCACTACCCGCGCAGGAGACCACACCATAGGTATAACCCTCGATCATCTGCCTGCCCAATTCCAGTTTTGAGCCAGCCATCAGCATCATGCCACGCCATGCCGGTTCAAAACGTTCCACCTGTACCGCTGTATGCTTGAATTCCGGCTGTTTGGACACAGGATCCACTGCGGCGAGGGTCAGGCTATTAGCGCGGCCCTTGCGCGCAGTCATCCGACCCCAGTGCATAGGCAGAAACAGGATGTCGGGACGTATATCCCGGCTAAGCACGACCGGCACGATCACTTCCCCCCGTCTGGAAACAACACGCACCAGATCATCTTCGTCGATAGCACGATGCGCGGCATCATCTGGATGAATTTGCAAGCGAGGCAAGGGCAGATGTTGCATCAGCGATGGCACCTGCCCGGTCTTGGTCATGGTATGCCACTGATCGCGGATTCGTCCGGTGGTAAGAGAAAGCGGATACGCATCATCGGTAGGCTCAGCGACCGGCCTGTATGTCATATCGATAAAGCGCGCTCTATGGTCGCCTGTCTCAAACCGGCCATCCGAATACAGCCTTTTATCACGATTCGGCAGGGAACCCGCCAGATAAGGCCACTGCTGGGGCCCGTGTTCATCGAGAACAGCATATGAAAGGCCGCTAATATCAATATCCATATTGCCTGTGAGCGCACAATGTTCGCTAAACACATCTTCACTCTTTTCATATGCAAATGCGTACTGCCAGTCCCGCCCCAAATATTGACCCAGACGCAGGGCAAAATCCGTAGTGATTTTCCAGTCCGGACGAGTCAGACCGGGAGCCGGCAAGGCCTGCTGCAAATGGGTAATGCAACGCTCGGAGTTGGTCACACAGCCCTCTTTTTCAGCCCAGCCGGCAGCCGGAAACAGGATATGAGCAAAGCGTGTGGTGTCGGTCGGATGATAGGCATCAGAGACCATGACCAGTTCGGCTTTTTTCAAAGCAGCTTCGGCGCGTTTGGCATCGGGCAGAGAAACAATCGGATTGGTACAGGCAATCCACACGGCTTTCACCGAGCCTGCTTCCAATGCCTCGAACAGCTCGGTTGCTGTCAGGCCCGGTTTTTCCGAAACACTATCCACGCCCCAAAAGCGGGCCACTTCTTCCCGGTGTGCCGGATTGGTGTAATCGCGATGTGCCGCCAGCATATTGGCTAGCCCACCCACTTCACGCCCGCCCATGGCATTGGACTGGCCAGTCAGAGAAAACGGCCCGCAGCCGGGCTGTCCGATCTGCCCCGTGGCCAGATGCAGATTGGTTAAAGCGTTGGTCTTATCCGTACCCGATGTCGATTGATTCATGCCCTGGCACCAGAATGACATGGTTTTATTTTCGGCGAACCACAGAGCTGCCTGCACAATATCAGCGGCATTCACACCGCATATATCTGCGGCCTTGCGTGGTGTCATACTGCGCACCTGCTTGCTAACCGTATCAAAACCATGCGTATGTGCTTCGATATAGTCCTGATCGACCAGACCCTCCCAGATCAGTACATTGAGCATAGCTTGCAGTAACGGCACATCTGTCCCCGGCCTGATCGGCAAGTAGAGATCGGCAATGGAGCAGGTATCGGTGCGGCGCGGATCAGCAACCACAATCTTCAGATCAGGATTGGCTTCTTTAGCCGCTTCCATGCGACGAAATACAATCGGATGCGCATAAGCCGGATTGGCTCCGATAATAAAATAGGATTCAGCCAGTTCGATATCCGCATAGCAGCCCGGCGGGCCATCAGCTCCGAATGCGCGTTTATAGCCGGCCACTGCCGAAGACATACACAAACGCGAATTTGTATCGACATTATTACTGCCGATAAAGCCTTTCATCAGCTTGTTAAACACATAGTAATCTTCAGTCAGCAGCTGTCCCGAGATATAAAACGCCACTGCCTCGGGCCCATGCTCACGAATAATATCAGCAAATTTCCGGGCACCATGATCGAGCGCCGTATCCCAATCCACCGGCGCAAATGGCGCATCCAGAGATGTACGCAGCTGTGGGCGCAACAGACGATCATCAGTACGAACGGTATGATGCAGTTCCCGCCCTTTCGAGCATAGCTTGCCCCGATTGGTCGGGTGATTCTGATTACCACTGAGCGAGACAATACGCTGACCATCGGTTTCCAGTTGAATCCCACAGCCCGTACCGCAATAGGAACAGACGCTATTTACTGTTCGAGTCATTCCAACTCCCGTGTTTTATACATTACAAGCATACTCATCACAGAGTACACAGAGTTTCACAGAGTAAGTCAAAAGCAGGAACCGCAGATGAACGCGGATACCCCAGGGCACTCTCTCTGCCGCAAATGACATTCACCTTGTGAACACAGATGGGAACCAAAATAAAAATAGGTTGATTTTACTCTGTGTACTCTGTGGTGAAAAGATTTTGACTTTATCGAATTACAGACTTAAAAACACCTGGCCGTTTTCCACTTTGGTGGCGTAGGTTTTAACACAGCCTTCATCGGGTGCGGCGACTTGCCCATCATCCAGATGAATACGCCAGTTGTGTAGCGGGCAAAGAATATCATCGCCCGAAATAATGCCTTCGGCTAATGGACCCTGCTTATGCGGGCAACGATTTTCCACCGCTTTGATGCGATCATCGGTCAATCGAAAGACAGCGATCATGGTTTCGCCGGCATGCACCGTCCTCGCCTGCGATGGGGGGATTTCATCCAGTTTACATACTTCAACCCAATTTTTTTCCATATCATCGCTCATCTTATGCTTCCACCCTTACCGGAATATCGATTTTCTTGATTTCAATCGGCGTGTATTCCGAAAATTTGATTGCCTGTTCTTTTTCCGCATCTTCAATGCGTTCTACCCACGGGTCTTTGTCCTGCGTGGCCAGATAGATATGCAGGCGCTCGACCAGCGCTCTGCGGTTTTCGATATCATCCACCACTGCTGCCTTGATGCTGTCCAGTCCCACACGCATCTGCCACGGCGCACAACGTTCGTTGTGTCGCCCTGTTTCGCGATAATGCTGAAGATAGGCTTTGACGATTTCTTCCACTTCTTCCGCCGTTTCAACTATGCACAGCAACTCAGTCGCCACCACATGCACGCCGCCATTGCCGCCCGTGCTGATTTCCCAACCGCCATCGACACCGACAATGCCGATATCCTTGATCGTCGCCTCGGCACAGTTACGCGGGCATCCCGACACGCCCAGTTTCACCTTGGCAGGGAACCATACGCGCTCCAGTTCTTTCTCCAGATGAATGCCGAGCGCAGTCGAATTCTGCGTACCAAATCGGCACCATTCGGAACCCACGCATGTTTTCACTGTGCGCAGGGCTTTGCCGTAGGCATAGCCGGATGGCATATCGAGATCTTTCCACATGGCGGTTAAATCTTCTTTTTTCACGCCCAGCAAATCAATACGCTGACCACCGGTAATCTTCACCGTCGGTACATCATATTTCTTGGCGACGGTGGCAATACGAATCAGATCATCCGGCGTCGTTTCGCCACCATAGATACGCGGAATGACAGAGAATGTGCCGTCTTTCTGGATATTTGCATGCATCTTCTCATTGGCGATGCGGCTGGTGCGATCATCCTCGGAATCTTCCGGCCAGGTCATGCCGATGTAGTAATTGATAGCCGGACGGCAGACATGACAACCCTCGCCTTCCCAGTCCAGCACATTCATCACTTCGCGCACCATGGTCAGCTTCTTGTTGCGAATCTGCTCTTTGACCTGCTCATGATTGAGTTCCGTACAAGCGCACATCGGCTCATGATCGGACTCGACAAAAGCCGTGCCCAATGTGGAGGCCAGCAACTGATCGACCAGCCCTGCACAGCCGCCGCAGGAACCTGCCGCTTTGGTGCAGGCGGTGATTTCCTTGCGGGTGGTCAGTCCTTCTTTGACGATGGAATCAACAATCTGTTTCTTGCTCACACCATTACAGCCGCAGACGATCGTATCGTCCGCCATGGCCGAAGCCTGATCCAGTCCCGAATGGCCGGAGTCACCCAGTCCGGAAGCTGAGAATAATAAGGTGGAACGCAGTTCGGAAATATCTTTGCCATCCTGCATCCACTGAAAAAAGGTCGGCCCGTCAGCCGTATCGCCAAACATGACCACGCCCTTGATCTGGTCATCTTCGAGCACCATTTTTTTATACACGCCGCCGACTTTATCCATCAGCTCAATCACATCCGCGCCCGGCGTACCCATGAAATCGCCCGCCGAGAACACATCTACACCGGAAATCTTCAGTTTGGTGGAAACGACGGAGCCTTGGTATGCCTTCAGACCCTGCCCGGTAATCATATAAGCCAGCGTTTTAGCCTGTTCGAACAACGGAGCAACCAAACCATAGGCAATACCACGATGCTCAGCGCATTCGCCGACTGAATAGACAGACGGATCGGTAATCGCCTGCATATAGTCGTTGACCACAATACCGCGATTGCAATACAGGCCGCAACCCTTGGCCAGAGCCATATTGGGACGAATACCGACAGCCATAATCAGCAGGTCGCAATCCAGCGTAGAGCCGTCTTTGAATTTCAGGCCGGTGACACGCGGCTCACCCACCACTTCGGTCGTCAGCGTAGAAACCTTGAACTTCATGCCCTGCTTTTCCAGATCGGCTCGCAGCATTTCACCTGCAACAGAATCCAGCTGCATGTTCATCAATGTGGCCTGGTCGTGAATCACGGTGACATCCATGTCCAGATGCAACAAACCCTTGGCCGCTTCCAGCCCGAGCAGGCCGCCACCGATGACTGCCGCTTTCTTATACTGCTTTGCCGCTTCAACCATGGCATCACAATCATCAATATTGCGGAAGGTCATCACACCTTCTTTATCATGACCCGGAATCGGGATAATGAATGGATTTGAGCCAGTGGCGATAATCAGCTTATCGTATTCGGCCTCGGTGCCATCTTCGGCAACCACCTTGCGATAGCTGCGCTGAATTTCCTTGATGCGCTTGCCCAGGTGCACGGTAATGTCGTTATCACGATACCACTGCTCATCATTGAGGATAATATTTTCAACGGTAGTATCTCCCGCCAATACAGGCGAGAGCATGATACGGTTGTAATTAGGGTATTTCTCAGCACCGAAAATTGTAATATCAAACATATCGGGATTGGCATCGAGAATCTCCTCGATGGCACGCACACCCGCCATGCCATTACCAATCATGACCAACTTCTTTTTAATACTCATTTTTTATTCCTCTGTTTATCTGACGATTAGTGCCAACACATGGCATGTGGAGGGTGGTAGGAAGCGGCCCGGAAGCCGCCCCCCACTTCCATGGGTGCCTGCCCTGAGGGTGGGTGGAAAGTTGGCGCAGGCATCCATTTCGTTCGGCAAACAGGTCTATTCGTAGACCTGCTCTCCATGCTGGGTGCTACCCAGCCCCCCCC
>CAYUBK010000077.1:0-8961 GCA_964442955.1 uncultured Zetaproteobacteria bacterium
ATTCGGCGGCAAAGCCGTCGCTGGATGCATAGGCGACGCGGGTACTGCCGAATCCGGCATCAGCGCCTTCACTATTGCTGATATCAGTGGAATAATGGCGGGCAATATCTTCGCATTCCATTGCCGCCGTTTTTGCCTGCTCCATGTTCCAGCCCGGATCGGTGTGATTGTGACGTTTTTGCCATGTATCGAGTTCATCTGCACCCGGATGATTGGCTCCGACCGGGGGCACTGCATCGGGATCAGGCTCGGAAATGCGTGCCATGGCAACCACCTGTTCGGCCAGCGCCTTTAATCCTGCTTCTGAAACATCGGAGGAAGAGGCGGTAGCAAATGCCAGTCCTTGCGGGGTTTCGACAAAGGCACGTAAACCGAGCCCCTGCGCATCTTCGCGTTCGACAGATTCAACCTGTCCGTTGCGCACGCTGATCGAATCGCCGGTATCGCAAAGGGCCAGCGCATCGGCATGGATGGCACCGCCGTTTCTGGCTGCATCAATCAGGCGAACGGCTTGCTCGGAGATGGTTTGGCGGGACACTTCGTTCATCTGACTCATGCCTCGGTGCCTCCTACAGTAAGTTCGTCAATGCGAATGGTGGGTAGCCCTACGCCGACCGGCACCGATTGGCCGCCCTTGCCGCAGGTGCCGACGCCCGGATCGAGTTCGAGATTATTGCCGATCATCGAGACTTTTTGCAGCACCTCATGGCCGGAACCGATCAGTGTTGCGCCCTTGACCGGATATTGAATAACGCCCTTCTCCACGTAATATGCTTCGGACGTGGTGAATACGAATTTGCCGGAAGTGATATCGACCTGACCGCCGCCGAAATTGACGGCATAAATACCCTTATCCAGCGATGCAATAATATCATCCGGCTTATCGTTGCCTGCCAGCATAAACGTATTGGTCATGCGTGGCAGTACCGGGTGAGCATAGGATTCACGTCTGCCGTTGCCGGTCGGTTTCATATTCATCAATCGTGCATTCTGTTTGTCCAATAAATATCCGGTCAGGATGCCGTCTTCAATCAGCACGGTTCGGTTGGTCGCTGTGCCTTCATCATCCATGCTGAGCGAACCGCGCCGCTCGGCAATGGTGCCGTCATCGACAACCGTAATCCCTTTGGCGGCGACTTGCTTACCCATTTTATCGGCAAATACAGATGTGCCCTTGCGATTAAAATCGCCTTCAAGGCCGTGACCGATGGCTTCGTGCAATAAAATACCCGGCCAGCCCGGCCCCAGCACCACCGGCATGGTGCCTGCCGGCGCATCATGGGCATCGAGATTGAGCAGGGCGAGCCTCACAGCTTCATGCACCAGTCGTTTGGCTTCATCGCCATCAATCAGACGGGACAGCGAAAAACGACCGCCGCCACCAGCCGAACCGGTTTCGCGCTTGCCGTTGTGTTCTACTACCACCGATACATTAAGCCGCACCAGCGGCCGTGCATCGTGAATGGCAGCACCATCCATGCGGATGATATGAATGTCGGAAAAGGAGGATGATACATTGGCAAACACCTGTTTGATGCGCGGATCAAGGCTGCGGGCCAGTGCATCCAGTTCTTCCAGCAATGTTTTACGTTCGGAGAAATCCACTGAAGCGGCCGGATTGATCGCCTGATACAGGGTTGGTGCCGATACATCATGAATCGCAACCGGAGCACGCTTGCCGCCGCTCTCGGCAATAGCGCGAGCTGATTTTCCGGCTTCGAGAAGGGCTGTCGGTTCCAGCCGGTCGGTAAAGGCGTGACCCGCCGCTTCGCCTTTGATAACGCGCGCGCCCATGCCCTGATGGGTGGAGGCGGATACGTGCTTCACGCGGCCTTCTTCCAGCGCCAGCGATTCGGAGCAGGAATGCTCCAGATACAGATCGCCGTCATCGGCATTGGCCGGGAGCATGCCGGAGAGGACTGCTTGCAGTGTTTCAATGGAAACGGGGAGGGTAGTGGCCGGCGTTTCTCCGGATGTGAGGGTGGACATGGCCGTAATCGTCGTGGATGCTTGTTATCTGTCAAGGGTGGTGAAATGCTTTTGACTATTGATTAGGTTGCCGGGCATGATTGAGTTATTGAAAATATCCGACCCTGTAACCTTGCAAATTCTCAAAGATGCGCTGGAATCTAAAAACATCCTGTTTAGTGTCGAAAATGCCGGCATGAACACTCTGATGCCATTGCCAACGGTGATGGATGCGCGGGTGCTTGTTGATGAGGATGACCAACTTGCCGCCAGACAGATTGTGCATGACCTGGAGTTGGATAAGTGATTGGTGGCGCACTGGCGCTGTTAAGCGGTCTGCGGTTATTGCTGGGGCGCGCCGAATTGCGCGCCATTCTGTGGCGCATGCTGGCCTTGCTGCTGGTGTTGATGATTGTACTTTCTTCGGCCACATTCTGGTTGGTCGATTATGTGACTGCGCTGTGGATTCCAACCGGTGACGCCTGGTATTGGCAGGTATTATCATGGCTGGCCGGATTGCTGGCCTTTGTGCTGGCAATGATTTGCGGCGTGGTGAGCTTTGTTCTGCTTGGCTCGGCGGTATCAGCGCCCTGGCTGGACGACTTGGCCTCGCGTACGGAAAGCCTGTCCGGCAGCGCAGTGACAGGGCAATCATCGGGCTGGTTGCAACTGGTGTTGCAAAGCCTGTCCAATTCGATTCGTCCCTTGTTTGGTTTGCTGCTGTGGGGCGGAGCCGCGTTGCTGTTTTTCTGGGTGCCGCCATTGGCTACGGCAATTTGGACATATGGTGCGGTTCGTTTTCTCAGCTATGAACTCATTGATGCAACGGCATCCCGACGCGATTGGGATTTTAACATGCGAAAACAGCAACTGCTTGATCGGCGCTGGTTTTACTTCGGATTTTCCGGGTTGGCGATGTTGATGTTGATGGTTCCGTTATTAAATCTATTGGTGATTCCCGCTGCCGTGGTGGGTATAAGTAAGGATATGGCCAGCTTGCAAAAGTAACCCAAGCCGTTAAGCAGCATCTTGTATGCATTATTGAACCTCATAGGGTCGCCCTCGCTGCCGATAATATGAAAAAGCAGCCAATTACGTTTTCGATGGAGGGATTGTCTGAATGAGCTTGACCATCAATGATGCATTGACTCGCAAGGTGCAAGCCATCTCGTCGGACATAACGTTGGCGGCGGCTGCGCGTTTGATGAGCGAGAAGCGGATATCCTGTCTGGTGGCGGTCGAATCGGACAAACCTGTTGGCATCCTGACGGAAGCTGATTTGGTTCAGGTTGCACATCATCATATCGACCCGAACCAAACCTGCGTATCCGAATTTTTATCTGCGCCTGTTATTTCAATAGAAAAGAATCAAAGTATTTATGATGCATTTGAGCTTCTGTTGAAGCATCGGGTTCGTCATTTGATCGTGGTGTATCCGGATGGTCGCCTGAAAGGCTTATTGACTTATACTGATATTCTCAATGCCGCAGAATTCGATGATTTCCTTCGCACCAAACCAGTCAGCGACGTGATGAATCGGCATGTGGTGAGCGCCTTGCCTGAGGTGGCGTTGATGGAAGTGCTGACGCAGATGGATGAGATGCATATTTCCTGCATGGTTGCAGTTGAGGATGCAAAGGCATGTGGTATTTTCACCGAACGCGATGCTACACGTTTGCTCGCATCAGGCGCGGATATTGATGTTTTGACTCTGAGCGATGCCATGACTGCGCCGCTGGTGACCATTCAGGATGGCTCGTCGCTGATTGATGCGGCCATGCTTATGCGCAAAAACAGATTCCGACGGCTGGTGATTGTTGATGATGCACAACTGCCTGTCGGGATCGTTACCCAATTTGATGTGATTCGTGGGCTGGAAGGTAAAACCATCCATTATTTTCGCTCGCTTTACGATCAGATGGAAGACCAGTTGCTCACGGAACAGTCGAAACTGGAGCGCATTGTTGATGCATCGCCTGGCGTACTGTATCGCTGTGAGTGGCGGGGCGAGGATGAAGGTTTTGTCGCCACCTATGTGAGTGCTTCGATCACTGCCATGTTTGGATTTGATCGACAGGAATGTTTACAACCGGGCTGGTGGTTTTCACATGTCCACCCGGATGATCAGCGTCAGGTGGCTGGTTCCATGCAGCCGTTGCAGGAACAGGGTGAGCTGGAACATACCTATCGCTTTGCCGATAAATCCGGCGCCTACCACTGGCTGCGCGATCATGTCCGTCTGAATCGGGGTGTGGATGGCAAGCCGGATGAATTGATTGGCTCCTGGCTGAATATCACTGAAGACCGAACCGCAGAACAGAGAATCATTGAGAGCGAGGAGGTGTACCGCTCGCTGGTCGAGCAGAGCTTTGATGGTATTGTGATTCTGGCTGCCGACGGCACGATAGTTTTCGCCAATGCTGCCTGCGCCAATGCATGGGGCGGCAAACCCGATGAGATTATCGGCCAGTCTTACACTGATATTGTACACTCGGATGAACTCAAAACCATGCAATTGAATTTCTGGCAGCGTATGGATGGAGATGGCCCGAAAAAACCGTATGAAACCCGCCTCATCCGTAAAAATGGGGATGTGGCCTGGGTGGAGATATCTGGTCGCCTGATCACCTGGCAGAACCAACCCTCTGACTTGCTTACATTGCACGATATCACCGAACGTAAACAACGTGAGCAAGAGTTGCTCCGCATGCGGACTATTGTTGATCAGGCAGAGGATTGCATTTATGCAACAGATCTGGACGGTCGCTATATCTTGCTGAATCAGGCCAGTGAGCGCTTGTTGAAGCGATCAAGAGAGCAACTGATCGGACAGCCTTTTGCGCCGTACCTTGCGCCGGAACATCTGGAAATGGCCAGGGACATGATGCAGCGAAAACTCAATGGCGGTATGGATCACAGTTCGTATGAGGTGGAGATCATTGATGCTGAGGGTGGTCACCATTCTATGGAAAACAATTCTTCACTGGTCATAGACAGCGCCGGTCAGGCGATAGCCGTTCAGGGCGTTCTGCGCGACATCACCGAACGTAAACGCAAAGATGAGTTGCTTGCCCGCAAGAAGCGGCAGCTGGCCGTATTGGCCGAGGCAGGGAAAACACTCAATGAAACACTGGATGCACAACAGATCGCCAGAAAGTTGCTAACCCTTGCAAGTGAGATGGTGGTTTGTGAATCAGGCGCTGTTGGCTTTTATCATGATGATAAGATGTGCTTTCGTGAATATATGAAATCAGGGCAAATCATTGCCGTTAAACTCGATTTTCCGTCCGGATACGGTGTGCCGGGGCACCTGATATATACTCGAAAACCCTATATTAGTCACAATGCGCTCAGAGATGAGTATGTGGTTCCAGACATTCAACAGGAATTCGGATTTATCCGTCTGGTTAATGTACCGATTCTGGATGCCGAAAGCAAACTGCTCGGTTGCTTCGAGATGTATGACCGCCTCGATGGGCAGGATTTTGACGAGCAGGATGTGGAAATGCTGCTGAGCTTGTCCGGTATTGTAGCCGTAGCTCTGGTCAACGCTCAGTTGCTCGATGAGCAGCGCAGGAACCGGCTGGAGTTAGAGCAGGCGGCCAGTCGCATGCGCAAGGTGCTGGATGCCGGTTTTGATGCTGTAATCGTACATCAGGATTTCAAGGTGGCGTTTGCCAATGCTGCAGCGTTAAAAATGTTCAGCTTTGCGGGTGAGCAGCAAGCGCTTGGCGTTGATGTCATTGATTTTGTGGATGAAAGATTTAAGCGACTTGCGACAAGAGTTGGCAAGAAGGCGGTGCGCGCAAACAAAACGTTTGGCCTGTTGGAAATACGCGCCATGGATCCGATTCATAGTCGATCATTCCCAATTGAAATCGCCACCACACCAATTTTATGGCATGGACACAGGGCTGCCGTTTCGATTATACGTGATATTTCATTACGCAAGCAGGCGGAAGAGGAGTTGCGCTTGTTGGAAAGCGCCGTGGCATCGGTCAATGAGAGTATTGTTGTTACCGATCCGGATGGCACGATTGTCTATGTCAATCCGTCATTCACGCGCAATACCGGCTTCGAGGCTGATTATGCAATCGGTAAAACGCCGGCGATTCTGAACAGCAAGCAGCAGTCCAAAGCATTTTACCAACAGTTCTGGGATACGATCAGCCACGGCAAACCATGGACAGGGCGCATTCTGGATCGCCGCAAGGACGGCACCATCTTCCCTGTTAACCTGTCGGTGGCGCCGATTTTTGATGCGCAGGGGGAGATTACGCATTACGTGGCCCTGCATGAGGATCTGACCCAGGCCGAGTCGTTTCAGAAGAAGCTGATGCAGGCGCAGAAAATGGAGGCGGTCGGCACGATGGTTGGCGGCGTGGCGCATGATTTTAATAATATGCTGGCTGGCATTGTCGGTAACTTCTATATGATCCGCAGGCAGCACCCGGATGATGAAAAACTACTGAAGCGTATTCAAACTATGGAAGATGCGACAGGGCATGGAGCCAACCTGATCAGGCAGATGCTTACCTTTGCACGCAAGGATCATCCCGAGATGAATAGCTTGCAACTGAGCAGTTTTATCAAGGAGGCGCACAAGCTGGCGGATGCTGCTATGCCGGAAAATATTCGTTTCAGTTTGAATATTTCGAATGCTGGTGATGTGTGTGTGAGGGCGGATGCCACGCAGATGCAACAGGTGTTGCTGAATCTGATTACCAATGCCCGTTATGCGGTTGAGGATGTGCCGGATGAAAGCAGGCAGGGGAAGATTCAGATTGAAGTCGATTGCAGCCAGCCACCGATGCAGTTGCTGCGGGATAACCCGGAGATGATTACGGATGGCGATTGGTGCTGTATCCGCTGCGTGGATAATGGTTGCGGTATCAAAGCTGATAATCTGGAGCATGTGTTCGAACCGTTTTTTACCACCAAAGGGGTGGGTAAAGGCACAGGTCTGGGGCTGGCAATGGTGTATGGCGCGGTACATAACCATCGTGGTTTGATTGATATTGCCAGCGCGCCCGATGAAGGCACGACCATTTCGATCTGGTTGCCACAATACAGGGAGAAAGCTGCGGTTGTGGTTGCTAATCAAACCATGTATGTGGATGGTGGCGGCAGGCTTATCCTGCTTGTGGATGATGAAGAATCGTTGAGACATGTGTTGGTTGAAGTGTTGCAACAAAACGGTTTTTCCGTCTTACAAGCCTGCGATGGTGTGCAGGCCGTGGACATATTCAAAGCCAACAGCAATGTAGTTGCCGCAGTGGTGATGGATGTGGTGATGCCAAGCAAGGGCGGTGTGATCGCGGCGAAAGAAATCCGGGAGATGAATGCCGATGTGCCGATTATTTTCCAAACCGGTTATGGCGAACAGACCCAACTCGATGCGGCCGGTTCGATTGCCAACAGTGACGCCTTGCAGAAACCCGTTCATATCCCCGAAATGCTGGACATGATTATGTCGCTACTCCGGCATTAATCTTTTTGAAAACAAGTCAAAGGCTATTCACCATGAAGTACAGGAAGGGAACGAAGAAAAACAAAATCAATGTTGATGGTTTTTGCTACACTTTCCGGTCGTTGTGTCGTTGCATCATGGTGAAACAGATTTTGACTATGCTGCGGATAGAATAAATTCACTTAAAATGCGTAGGGAACATAATTGGGCACATAGGGGATGCAATCCCTGAATCAGGCGGCTACACTGCGCCGCTGTTTATTTTATGGAGGTGTCAGGTATGCCCTGGAGCAACAATGGCAACAATGACAACAATCAGAACCAGAACCCGTGGGGTAATCGCGGCGGCGGTAATCAGTCGCCGCCTGATCTCGATGAAGTAATCCGTCGTTTGCAGGAACGCTTTGGCGGCATCTTTGGCGGAAAAGGTGGAAAAGGTGGAAAAGGCGGCGGTTCCGGCAATGGCCCGGAACTGAGTAAAAATATGATCGTCGGCGTGATGGCTGCGGTTATCCTGTTTTGGGGACTGTCCGGTTTTTATATGGTGGCTGCTGATGAAGAAGCTGTGGTGCTGCGTTTTGGTAAGCATGTTGCAACCAAGGGGCCGGGCCTGAACTGGGCGATTCCGTATCCGATTAATACGGTGGAAAAACTGCCGGTGACACGCGTTCAGCGTCTGGAAATCGGCTTCCGTCATTTCTCCGATGGCATTATTCGTAAACGCACCAACGAATCTCTGATGCTGACCAAGGATGAAAATATCGTCGATATTTCTTTTATCGTGCAATACAAAATCAAGAGCGTGGAAAACTTCCTGTTCAATATCGACAAATCGACCAAGACCGTGCGTGATGCTGCCGAATCGGCCATTCGCGAAGTGATTGGGCGCACCATGATTGATGATGTGCTGACCACCAAAAAGGCCGAAGTGGAAGTGGAAACGCAGGATTTGATTCAGTCGATTCTGGATAGTTATAAAGCTGGCATCTCGATCAGTACGGTTAAATTGCAGGATGTGCAACCGCCTGAGCGGGTGATTAAGGAATTCAAGGATGTGGCATCTGCGCGCGAAGATAAAGAACGCGCCAAAAATGAAGCGCAAGCCTATGCCAATGATATTATCCCTAACGCGCGTGGTGAAGCCAAGAAGATGGTGCTTGATGCCGAAGCCTATGCCAAGCAGATCGTATCGCGTTCCAAGGGTGAAGCGGATCGTTTTGAAAGCGTGTTAGCAGCTTATAAACTGGCACCGGAAGTAACGCGTAAACGTTTATATATGGATACCATGCAGGATGTATTGAGTCGGGCTGACAAGATTATTGTCGATAGTTCCGTGGCAGGACACGTGTTGCCGTATTTGCCGCTCGATAAACTGGGTAACAGGGTAGAGGTGCAGAAATGAATCCGAAACAGATGATGATAGCAATCGTTCTGGTGGCTGTAGCCGCAGTGATGACGATGAGCGCCTTTGTGGTGGATCAGCGTGAACAGGCGCTGGTGTTGCAGTTCGGTAATCCGAAAGC
>CAYUBK010000078.1:0-8926 GCA_964442955.1 uncultured Zetaproteobacteria bacterium
AGGTGAGTAGCAGGCAGACGATGACCTGCCCTGCAATATTGCCAAAAGCCAGTGATAATGCGCCTTCCTGTAACAAACGCACTGATTCGAGTGAATAAGTGGAAAAGGTTGTAAACGCGCCTAAGAAACCAACCGTAATTGCCAGCCTGAGCAACTCACTGGCAGTCGAACGCTCAATCAGCCAGACAAACAGAAAACCAAGCAGAAAACTGCCCAATGCATTAACCGCGAACGTACCCCACGGAAACGAACCTCCGGCCATTTTCTGTACGCCGGATGCTACCAGCCAGCGCATCACTGCACCTGCCGCCCCGCCAATCGCCACTGCTGCCAGTTGCCGAACCATCACACGCCCCTCACCTTTTCTTTTCGCTCTTGCAGCCAATCCATACGCTCTTTCAGCGTCCGTTCAAAACCGCGCCCGCCCGGCTCATACAAACCGGCCACATCCACTCCATCCGGCACATGCTGCTGATCCACCACAGCATCCGTGCTGTTGTGGGCATACTGATAACCGGCACCATGACCCACCTGTTTCATAAGTTTTGTCGGCGCATTACGCAAATGCATGGGCACTTCGGCATCCTGCGTCTGTCTGGCCAGTCTGCGCGCGCCCTTCTCGGCCACATAGGCTGCATTACTTTTGGCGGCCAGGGCAAGATAAATCACCGCTTCAAACAAACCCTGCTCACCTTCAGGAGAGCCGAGAATCTCGAACATTCGATGCGCATCGAGTGCCACAGCCAATGCTTTCGGATCAGCCAAACCGATATCTTCGGTGGCCATACGAATCAAACGGCGGGAAATATATAAAGGTTGCTCGCCCGCCTCCAGCATACGCGCCAGCCAGTAGAGGGCCGCATCGGCATCGGAATCCCGCACACATTTATGCAGGGCTGAAATCAGATCGTAATGGGCATCGCCATCGCGATCATAACGCGCCGCCCGCCTTAAACTTTGAGATGCTGCATCGGCCTTGCTCCAACAGCGGTTCGCATCGGCTTCAAATAAGGCTTCCAGCGCATTCAAACCATAACGCGCATCACCATCAGCATTTTCTGCCAGCTCTTTCACCGCTGCAGCAGCAATTCCGAAGGCTGGCGAGCGTTGTTGCAAATGGCGGCAGGCGCGCTCAAGAATTAATTCGATTTCGCCTGTTTCCAACGCCTTGAGCACAATCACGCGGCAACGGGACAGCAAGGCATTATTCAAAGAAAATGATGGGTTTTCGGTGGTGGCACCAACCAGAATCAAGGTGCCATCCTCAATATAGGGCAGCAACACATCCTGCTGGGCTTTGTTAAAGCGATGAATTTCATCCAGGAACAGCAACCACGTTCGCCCTTCGCCACGCGCCTGTTTGACTACAGCCTGAATTTCCGCCTTGCCAGCGGACACAGCAGATAAATGTGAAAAAGGTAGCGCCGCTGCTTCGGCCATGACTGTCGCCAGCGTGGTCTTGCCAACACCCGGCGGCCCCCAGAACACGCATGAGCAACAGCGCCCCTCGCTGATCATATTGGCAAACCATGAGTCCGCCCGGGTTAAATCATCCTGGCCGGCGATATCTTTCAGGCTGCGCGGACGAATGCGACTGGCCAGCGGCTCGGCAACATCAGTCGCCATTGGCTCCAGTAAGGAAACCTGTTTACTCACATCTATTCGAATACGCTGGAAACCGACATCATCAAGGTCTGTCGGCGATCCTTGTAAACACCGGAAAATGGCCCTGTCACGGTCTTCTTACTGTGATAAACATACTGGTATGCCACATCTATATGCATGCCGAACATATCTGCACCGGCGCCCATACTGATGCGGTGACTATCCTGGTCGGCGATTACAGGACTGAAATTCAAGCTGCGATTAGCCCCCTGATCATAGGCATAGCCAACACTGAAACGCGTATTCTCTCGCCACGCCCAGCTCAGCCCCGTCATAATAGTCAGCGTATCGCGTAAATTCATTGCATTGGGCTGCGTAATCACGCCGCCTTTCACGATATTCATGTTTTTCAGAGCCGACCAGCGCGTCCATTTGGCATCGGCTTCCAGTCGCCAGACATCGGCAAAATCATGTGAAATACCGGCACTGACATAATCCGGCAGCTTGAATGACAACGAATCATTACCCTGACCGGACATGCTCACCCGTGCGCCTGAACGGAACATAGCGCCAACTGACCAGGCCGGCATCGGCTTCCACATCAGTGATGCATGACCGCCAAAAGTTGCAAAATCATTGCCCTGAAAGGATTGTGCGCCTTGCGTCATGGTGGCGCGCGTAATATACCAGTCGCCGCCACCGCCGATGGCCAGATCACTGTTGATAGCATAAACAAAATCGACCGTAGTATGATCCACCGTCAGCTTGGTCACGCCGCTGGTGCCGGGAAAAGCCGTTGCCCAATCATTATTGGCAATATACAGCGGCGAAAAACCGAACCCGGCCGCCAAACGGCCATCCAGAGGCGTCCATGTGGCATAGATCGAACCGGTAAATGGCTCGGTACCATTATTGGGTGCATTCAATGCAGCAGTCGCAACGGAAGAATCACGATAATCCGACCGCGCTGTGCCCATGACCGAAACGCCGGACAACCAGGCCATACCAGCCGGATTATAAATCAATGCCGATGCATCATTGGCCGTTGCTACGAACGCATTGGCGACACTGGCTGCACTGGCCGATTGATTGGGCTGCTCAAATCCAGCGGCCTGCGCTTGCGTCAGACCGGTCAACACAGCAGCAAAAATGATGAAAATTCGTTTCATGGGTATTCCTTGTTCCTGATTATTTTTCACACAAACTTTCAGACCTTCATATAACTATTCAGATCGCCCCTGATTTGTTCGAGAACAAGGCGAAAATGCGTAGTGTGCCCTTTTCTCATCACAGACCCAATGAGCATTTAACGCAGTGCCCAGGGCAGTTTCTCTTGCGCAAGCGCACCACAGGCATTCCCTTCGGTCATAATTCACCTTCTTATCGGACAAACCAGGGAGTGAGCTGAGTTATTACCTTAAATCCAGCACTTCCACATCGTCAGGTGGCGTGAAGCTAAATAGATTTGCAGCCGGCGCAATGTAGGAGCATTTTGACAAGCGCATCCGGTTGCGATTTCCAAGCATATCCTGGCGTTCGATATAGACCAGATCGCCATATTTTGAAAAACCCAGCCATACCTCGGGTGATTTTTCCAGACTTACCTGAAAACGCCGGATTTCCAGTTTCTTATCATATTCCTGTTTCAATACCTTGATTTCAGACAGTTTAATTTGTCCGTTCAACAGGCGCATCACGGTAGGATCAACAGCCTCCAGATTGTTTAAACGCTCAGCCTGCATCAAGTCCGGCTCGTAATGCCAGATACTATAGCCATCGCCCAGATAGAGTTGTTCATAGGGCTTCTCATATTCCCAGCGAAAACGTTTTGGCTTTAATATCGCCAGCTTGCCCGAATAATGCTGGCCGCCGCCATCGGTAAACACCATCAACTGGTCAAAGTGGCAGGCAAAGCCGGGCAGTTTAGACATGCGTTTGATGCTGGACGCAAAAAAATCACCTTTCTGATTCTTGTATCCGTCCAACTGCCATTCCTGTTTGACCGTGGCAGCGGATGCCACGCCGGCCAATAAACCCGACAGCATCAGTATTATCATGATACGTTTCATCATTCGAATACGCCTCCGCCTGCTTCTTTGGATCGCGCCAGCACCTTGCGGGTGCCACCTGAGCCCGGAGCGCTGACCAAACCATCGCGTTCCATCTGCTCAACCAGCCGACTGGCTCGGTTATAGCCGATACGCAAATAGCGCTGCACCATGGATACCGAGCAACTACCTTTCTCAATCACCAGCGCCGCAGCTTCATCATACTTTTCGTCATGTTCTTCGTCACCGCTTGCGCCTCCTGAAATCGTTTCATCCACACTCGGCGCTTCGAACACTTCTTCCCGGTAGTCCGGTTCGCCCTGCTCTTTCAGATGTTCCACCAGATCAATCACTTCCGCATCGGATACAAAGGCGCAATGCACCCGTTTTAAATCACGAGCGCCACTCAAAAACAGGCTATCGCCCATGCCGAGCAATTGTTCGGCGCCCATCTGATCGAGGATGGTGCGCGAATCGATTTTGGAGGATACCTGAAACGATAAGCGGCTCGGCAAATTCGCCTTGATCAGGCCGGTAATCACATCCACGCTGGGTCGCTGGGTCGCCAGAATTAAATGCAATCCGGCCGCCCTCGCCTTCTGGGCGATTCTACAAATCGCCTGCTCCACTTCCTTGCCAGCCACCATCATCAAATCGGCCAGTTCATCAATCACAATCACGATCTGGGGCAGGCGCTCTGCCCCTTCCTGTTTCTCAGCCGCCTTGTTATAGCCTTCGAGGTTGCGCACCCTGGCTTCGCTCATTAGCTGATACCGGCGCTCCATTTCATACACGGCCCAGTTCAGAGCCTTGGCCGCCTTGTGTGGATTGGTCACCACAGGCACCAGCAGATGCGGAATATCATCATACATGGACAGTTCCAGCATCTTCGGATCAACCAGAATCAGGCGCAAGTCCTGCGGCGTCCTGGTCATCAGGATGGAGCAAATCATGGTATTTACGGCCACCGATTTACCGGAACCGGTCGTACCGGCCACCAGCAAATGCGGCATCTTGGCCAGATCCGCCACTACCGGCTGACCGGAAATATCCACCCCGAGCGCCAACGGCAGACTCAATCGTTTATTGGAAAACTCGCGGCTGGAAAGCACCTGATGCAGCACCACCATTTCACGTGATTCATTGGGGATTTCGATGCCAATCACATTCTTGCCGGGAATATTGCCGGCTACGCGCACACTGATCGCCGCCATCGAGCGGGCCAGATCATCCTGCAAAGCCACAATGCGATTAATTTTGGTACCGGGTGCAGGCTCCAGTTCAAATTGAGTCACCACCGGCCCCGGCTGTACGGCAACCACCTGCCCTTCAACCCGATAATCCAGCAGTTTCTTCTCCAGCATGCGTGCAATCGCCTGCAAGGCGGCAGGATTATGTTCGCGCTGCTGTCCTTCGCCGCGATCGAACAGGTTCAATGAGGGCAGTTTAAAGCCGGAACCGGCCGGTTCATTGAAGGCCAGTTCCGTCTGCTGCTCCTGTTTGGCCCGGCGAGATACGCTGACTTTGGCCTGCTTCGCCACATCCGGTTCGGATTCGGCGATATGTACAGGCCTTTTCTTGCGCGTTTCCTTGCGCGTTTCGCGCGCTTCAATACGATCTTTTCGATCTGACGCTTTGGAGAAAATATTTCCGACCACGGTACGAATCCAAATAGCAGCCAGACTTAACCAGCCATACACGGTACGCACCAGCTTCAATACCGACCAGTGCGAAGCCGCCACCAAAGCGCTCAACGCCAGCGTAAACAGCAACACATCCCGGCCAATCGCGCCCAAAGGCATAGACAGTGCCTGCGCCAGCATTGCGCCCAGCGCGCCGCCCGTACCGGCAGGAAGTGCCAGCGCATCCAATAACGAAGCTGATGGGATATGCGCCTGAAACAACGCAGCCATCGCCAACACAAATGGCAACCAGAATAACGATGTCCAGCCAGCCAGATAAGGTGATTTACCCCAGGCGATACGCACTGCCAGCGTACTGAGCAGCAACAGCCATAACCAGCTTGCATAACCGAATAACTGATAAAAGAAATCCGCCGCATAAGCGCCGACAACACCGGCCATATTCCGGGCCCCCTCACCCGTTTCATGATTTAACGACGGATCGGCAGCCGAAAAACTGAACATAGCCAGCATCAGCATCACCGCCATGCCGCCAATCAGCAATGCCAGCGCCTCCCGTGTTAACATACGAACATCCATCAGATTTCCAGCACGACGGGCAATACCATAGGCCTGCGCCCGATATGTTTGCGGCACCAGCGGCGCAGAAACAAACGCACTTCTTCCCGGGTCACATCAAGATCAGCCAGTAATTCCCGATCCATGTTTTCAAGAAACTGCTGCAGAGCAGCCCCCGCTCTGGCCAGCACATCTTCACTGACATCCTCATGCAATACGCCGCGCGCCACCAGTTCCGGCGCATTCAGCAGCTTACCTTCATGCTGGCTGAGCAATACGGTGACGGAAATCATGCCATCATCGGCCAGAATACGACGATCACGCAATACCACACCATCGATTTCATCGCGAATTTCGCCATCGACAAACACCGCACCGGCATGAAACTCAGGCCCGGCCTGGATGCTATCACCGTCCACTTCCACACAATGACCATTCTCGGCAATAATCGTATGCTCAAACGGGATACCGGTCGCCACGCCCAGATCACGATGTTCGATCAGGTTTCTGTATTCTCCGTGCACCGGATAGAAGAATTTTGGCCGGGTTAACTGCATCATCATTTTCAATTCATGCGCCTGGGCATGGCCGGAAACGTGTAACGGCGCCTGCCGGGCATGCATGATACGCGCCCCGCGCCGATAGATGTGATTATACAGGCCGGCAATAATGCGCTCGTTGCCGGGGATATTACTGGATGAAAAAATCACCACATCACCCTGCCCGATGGTCACACCCTTGAAACGTCCATGTGCCAGTCGCGCCAGCGCCGCACGTGATTCGCCCTGCGAGCCAGTTGCGATAATCAGCAATTCAGCATCAGGGACACCGGCAATCTGTTTGATATCCACCATCGTACCGGCAGGCACATTCAGCCGATTCAGCGTATGGGTGATATCCATATTGCGTTCCAGACTGCGTCCGGCCACAGCGACCTTGCGCCCATTAACCACAGCGGCATCAACGATCTGCTGAATGCGGAACATATTGGAAGCGAAGGTGGTGACAATCACCTTGCCCTTGCACTGGCTGACCGCCTGTTTCAAAGCCGGGCCGACAATGCGTTCGGACGGGCCACTGCCGGAGCGCGTGGCATTGGTCGAATCGGAAGCCAGCAGAATCACGCCATCATCACCCAATTGGGAAAAACGGTGAATGGCAGTGGTGCGTCCGTCAATCGGTGCCGGATCAAACTTGAAATCACCGGTATGGATAACCACGCCGAGCCGGGTGTGAATGGCAATCGATACCGCATCCATAATCGAATGCGTCACCGGCACGCCCTCTACCTTGAACGGGCCGACCTTCACGCTATCCCCATTCTCGGGCAAGGCTCTCAAATCACCCTTATAACCGCGCTCGGTCAACTTGCTGCGCACCAGCGCCAGCGTTACTTCAGAGCCATAAACGGGCAACCCCAGTTTCGGCAGCAAATGCGGCAAGCCGCCAATATGATCTTCATGGCCATGCGTCAGTAACAAGGCATGAATATTCAGCCCCAGCTCATCAAGTGCAGAAATATCCGGCACCACCACATCAACACCGTGCTGACCCGGCTCGGGGAAACCCATGCCGCAATCGACAATGACCGCATCATCATCGACGGCATACACCATCATATTTTTACCGAATTCGCCTACTCCCCCAAACGGGAAGCAACGCAACACTGGTTCACTCATCCAAACTCCTCAAATCTAATCGATAAACGCTATAAAGCGCAGCTTTAATCACCGTGTTCTTTGTCACAACACAGTTATCCATCATACCATGATCGAATCCACCTAAGCACAGCCCAAACAGGAAAACTCAAGCCACTGATTTCACGAATTATCACTGATTAAGAACCAGAAACAATTACCCCGGTTGTCTCTCAATTCGTGCTCATTCGTGGCTGGTTTTGCCTATCCGCCTTAAAATCCTACGCCGCCCCACGGCTGCCAGGCTTGATGGCAGGCAGCAATCCGGCCCGGCAAATCGGGCAATCATCTCCAGCATGGGTTTCCACACTCAATTCAATCGCGGTGGCATACGGCACGTCAAAACGCCCCCGCTCATCCGGCGCGCGATCCACAACAGCTAACACCTGTACTGGATTACCGCCATGTTCACTCACCACAGCCATGCATTCGCATACCGATCCACCAGTGGTAATCACATCTTCCACCACCAGAATCCGGCATCCTTCCGCAATCGCAAAACCGCGACGCAGCTGCATCTCACCTTCTTTGCGTTCGGTGAACATAAACGGTTTTTTCATCAATCTGGCCACTTCCTGGCCAATCACCAGCCCGCCAATGGCCGGCGACACCACCATATCAATCTGATCCGCATCATCAACCTTGCTAATTAGCTCCTCGGCCAGTTTGGTGGCGTGATCGATATTCATCAACACCAACGCCGATTGCAAATAACGCGCCGAATGGCGGCCACTGGAGAGAATAAAATGGCCATTCAGCAAAGCGCCTGCATCTTCGTACATCGCCAGAATTTCTTGTTCGTTCATAGTTCTTCCTTTTCCGCGCATTTATTTTATCAGCCATGAAGCTGCCGACAGGCTACCCCGCGCGGGAATTGTGCGGCAGTGTAACAGCTTCCCCCAAAAGGCTGAACCTTGCGCCTTTATATTCTCCGCCAGCGTAGTCCGATAAAGACACACGATTGCATTCAGCGACTGGCTCGGCGTAACTTCGGAACATTTTCTCAACCGCCAAATTGCTTAAGAACGATTCAATCTTTGCCTTTCTCAATATCGTCACAAGCTTGGTTACGTTATACGTCGGTACAGAATGCACAGAAAAATGTACGTGAACCTCATCCATTCCAATTTCCAGAAACTAAATCTGATAACGCTTCTCAATTTCTTCACAGATCTCCTTTAAAGCCAAGTCTACTTCGGCGTCGGAAACAACCCGCCGATATTTGGCTGAAAATACTAAGTGATAAAGAAGAACCACTGGCCGAGATGACGAATAAACGTGTCTGTAATCTGTATGACCTGATGGATGCAGCCTATGATGCACCTGCATTCGTGCGCATAGCCAAAGTTTGGGGCATGTGCTGATTATTAATATC
>CAYUBK010000079.1:0-8918 GCA_964442955.1 uncultured Zetaproteobacteria bacterium
TCAGAAAATCATTGTCGCCCTGACCGAAACGAATCGAATCATGCAGGAAATTGATAAGGTAGATTGGATATGATGATAACCATGAATCGTGAATATTGTTTCGAAGGGATGATCTAATGCCAACGTGCTGGATATTTGCCGGACCAAATGGTGCAGGGAAAACGACTTTTGCTATGGAATGCCTGCCCAAGATCGAAAGCTGCACTAACTTTGTGAATGCGGATTTAATTGCTGCCGGATTATCGCCTCTCGCTCCAGAGCGAGAATTGATGGCCGCAAGCCGGATTTTTTTATCTGAAATCGACGCGCATATTGCGGCAGAAGAAAGTTTTGCTTTTGAAACCACCTTGTCAGGGCGAAGTTATTTACGGCTGATCAAGCGCTTGCGTGATACAGGGTGGCAAGTGGAAATGATCTACTTGGCACTTCCGAGTGTAGAAATGTCAAAACTTCGCGTGGCCGAACGGGTGGCTCATGGAGGGCATAATATTCCGATTCATGATATTGAACGACGTTTCCCGCGCAGCCTGAATAATCTGTTTAACCTGTTCAGCAAGGCAGTGGATCATTGCATATGCTTTATGAACGATGGTGCAGATCCTGTTCTACTATTTGAACAGTGCGGAGAAAACCGCAAGATTGCGCACGAAGCGTATTACCAGCAGTTATTAAAGGAGACGGATATATGAATAGTTCGACTAAGGTTGGCCATTCCGAAGAGAGCCGAATTCTACTCGCTACGCTGAAAACAGCGGTAGCTCATGCACTCGATAAAAAACGCCGTCTTGGTCAGTACGCAGTCATCTGGAAAAACGGCAAGGCTGTCAGGATTGGCGCTGATGTGGAAAATGCAGGCCTCAACAGAAGTGAATGGACATAATAACATAGTCGTAGTCAGTTATTTACTGATAGGTTATTGAGGCGAAGGGGAGGGTGTATGGCATCGAAATCAAAGCTAACGAGTGGTAAGAACCTAATCGTTTGTGCGGATGGTACAGGCAATCAGGGCGGCTATACGCCTGACAGCAATGTGTATGAAACTTATAAGGCCGTGGATAAACGATTCACTGGAACTGTTTCTGACGATTTTACCTGCACGGAACAGACTTTGTTCTACGATAATGGCGTGGGAACGCAGAAGAATAAATATATTCGGGCGCTGTCCGGCGGGTTGGGATTCGGTTTCGCGCAGAATGTGCGTGATCTGTATAGTTTTCTGGCACGCAATTATGAGCCGGGCGACCGTATTTATTTCTTTGGTTTTAGCCGGGGCGCATCGACAGTGCGCGCCTGTAGCGGCTTTATCAGCACGTGCGGCTTGATCAAGGGCAAAGGCACGCGCAATGGCGAACTGACCGAGTTGGTGGAAGATGCGTTTACGGCATACAAGCAACGCAAAATAAGACCGGAACTGGCCGAGCAGCAAAGGAACTCCGAGCGTTCACATGGTGTTGTTCCCATTCACTTTCTCGGTGTCTGGGATACAGTTGTGGCGCTTGGATTTCCCTCTCGAACTGATGTGACCGGCACCGTATCCGGATGGCTCAACAAGCTCTTTACTTATGTTGAGAAAAAACTGGATCGCGTCTGGCCGCACAACTTCTACAACTACAAACTAACCGATAATGTGGTGCATGCTTTTCAGGCGTTGGCCATCGATGATGAGCGCACCGCATTTTGGCCGCATGTCTGGCGTGAGCAGGATCGGGGTGATGGCAATGTTGAGCAGGTTTGGTTCGCTGGTATGCATTCCAATGTCGGCGGTGGTTATGGCCGATCAGGCATGGCCAGCGTGGCGCTTCACTGGATGATGTTACGGGCGCAGAAGTGCGGACTCAGATTTGAAGATGGCGCGCTGCAGGCTGCACGCAATGACAGCAATGCGCATGGCCGCATGTACAATTCACGTGATGGTGCGGGGGTTGTTTATCGCTATCATCCACGCCAGATCGAGGCTTTGTGTGAAGGGCGCATCAATGGTGAGATCAGACTGCATCAAAGCGTTATCGAGCGTATGACGCATCGCACCGCCAATTATGCGCCGGGACAATTGCCAGCCAAATACGCCGTGGTGGATGATCAACCCGATGCACCGGTAACGATCAGAAACCCCGGCAGTGATGCCAACTGGGCGCGTATTCGCAGCGAGATTGATAGCTGGGTATACAAGCGCAAATGCCTGTATGAGCGCATGTTGAGCTTTCTGCTGGCCTTCCTTGCCGTCGGCCTGCTTACCTGGATATTTGCGGATAAGCCGGTGAGCAACGGTGGTGTGCTTGGCTATATTGCAGATTCACTTGATTATGTGATTCCCGGTGTGCTTGAGCCGCTGGTGCACTGGGTTATCTATCATCCATGGATACTTTTCATTCTTGTGCCGACCGGAATCTACTATTTCAATCGCATGAAAGAGTATCGCGCCAATACCATCCAGGCCTGTGAAGAGCTTCGCCATATTGTGATCAACGAGGAGCTTGCGAAAGAGGGCGAATAGCATAGTTCACAGCGAACTTATGTTTATCTTCATTACTGCGATAAATAAGAATAAAGCGTAGTATCTAAAAACAGCTGTAACTCGGCAAATGTAACCCGGAGGTTGCGATGGCACTGACTATATCCAGCCTCAATCTTTCCAAATTGATGGCTTTTGAGCAACAGGCTCAGATTCAGTCTAATCCTGCCCAGGGTAATTCGCTTAGATCGACAAGCTTAACTCAGGTGGATGCTTCATCGGTCACATTCAGCGCAAAAAATGATCCGACAGCGTTAATTCTTCAATCGGCTATGGAAAAAATAAATGAGATGTTTGCCCCGCATATTGGCGATGGCACTTTGCAAAAAGCCATCGAATCCGGTCAGGATATGAGTCCAAAGGCTACTGCTGAGCGTATTCTCAGTTTTGCCACCCAGTTAATCGGCAGGGCCGAAGCAGATCAGGCCGATCTTCCGCTCAAGGAGCAGCGTTCCAGAGCACGCTTGTTTCAAAATATTCAAACAGGTGTCGAAAGAGGTTTTGAGCAAGCCCGCAGTATACTGGACGGTATGCAAGTGCTCGATGGCCCAGTGAAGGAAACCGTGAACAGCACCTATGCCTATACGCAGCAAGGCCTTCAGGATCTGGCTAAATTACTGGGGTTACAAGCAGTCAGTCAGATTGTTGTATAAGCGATATATAAGGATGCTCTGAAAACTAAGAACATCCTTCCATAGCATACATAAGCAGTTTAGTTCTCTTCAAACTTCATCACAGTATATCGGCTTAAATCCAGAATACCGCCTTCAACCGGCTGAGTGCGGGCATGTAGCGACTGGAACCAGTCGGCGATGCTCCAGAAGGCTGGATTGGTTCGACGTACCCCGAACCGTTCGACCAGCGTATCGTAGTCTGCCTGGGTGCGAATCTGTTCGCAGGCATCGACAAACGCATTGGCATCGGCCTGTTTCACATCGAAGAAGAAATTCGGATAAGCGCCTGCCAGCCCGTGCACGATAGTCAGGGTATCGCCGCGCATGTCATCCACTGAGCGGTGAAACACCTTCTTGATGAATGAGTTCTTTTGATAGCTGCGATAGGTTTTGTTGTAGATCATCGTATAGGCAGCACCGCCATTGCCACCAATGCGCACATAGGACAAGGCTGGGAAATATTGCAGCGGCATGGATGGTGTGGATGCGTTGTTCAAATTGGCCAGCCGTTGCATGGCTTGGTCAGCAGCCTGCGTAAAGCAGTCGGTATCGTTGCACCGGTTCAGAGATGCGGCATCGGGCGATTTCGCGGCGACATAATCGCGCAGCAGGTCAAAGAACTGGTGTTGTTCGTCTTGCCTGTCGCCGGCATAGCCGGTCACGGTGCTTGCATTGAGCCAGGCGCTATTCAGATCGAATGTCTGTTTGCGGGTACTGATGCGGTTGACGCCGTGCCAGAATTCATACAGCGCCTTGCGGCGCTGGGTTGGCAGGAAAAACAGGAAATTATCTTCTCCCTCCATGCGCAGGAAATCCATATATAAACGCGCCGAGGCCTGATGGCCGAGCGTGCCAAACGTATTGTATCCGGCTACCAGCAGATAGTGCAGACGCTCGAATACCGGATAATCGAGCAACCATGCCGTTTCAGGTTCATCGCCAAGCAGGCCGTAATGCACGGCGGCGCTGTCGAGGTTGCGGAATACAGTTAAAGCGGCATTGGCATTGACTGATCCGTCAGCCTTTTTGCCGTTCCAGATGAACTGGTCAATCGCTTTGTGGATGTCGACTGGAAACAGTTTCTTGCCTGCTTTGGCGCTGTGATCGATTTTCTGATAATAATCCAGTTTGGCCTGCATATACTGCTGTTCATCCGGCCAGTATTTAATCCAGGCGTTGAGGATGCGCTTGGTGTCGCCCAGTTCAGTCGGCAGATGTAACAGGTTATCATTGGCCCTGAGGAAATCACTGTTCAGACCGTGCTGCACAAAGTCGTCCGGATTTTCCGGTTTGAGGAAGAACACCCAGAACTGATCTTCAATCGAACCGAGTGCGCCCAGCCCTCTGCACACAGGCCCCTTGATGAAACCGTTGATAAAAAAGCGCGCGTCATCGAGCAGGAATTGATAGCGCGCTTCAACCGGAATGGCGGAAAACACTTCAAAAGGCGTGACGGGTTTCTCCCACCCAAACAGGCGGAGCCACCGATGCATGGTTCTGATGATCGTCGTGGATGATTCGCCGGCGTTATAGTTCGGCAGTGATTTGACCTGATAGTTATCTTGCAGAAACAGCGTTTGATAACGCTTCATACGCGCATTGGATAATTCGTAAACGATATGACTTTTATCAACAATGCTGGCCCGATAGGGGCGCAGGCGATAATAAAAGATGCCATCAGGATCGTCGTAGGGACGGATTGAAGCGATTTCGTCGATCTCACCATTTTGGCTGCGCGAACGCACCAGTCGGAAAAATTCGTTGGCGGGGCTATCCTTGAAATGGATGTGGCCGAGCACGAGGTGCTCGTAAATATAACGGCTGACCAGTTGTTGTTTGTTGTTTTTGCCGTTGAAAAAGGACTCCCACTGACGCACCTGTGCCATAGTTTGCGATGTGATCTTTTTCTCCGGCGCAGCTTGCGCGCCCTGCGCCAGCCATTGTACCAGCAGTGTATATTCTTCATCGCTCAGGCCGGGCAGGGCATAAGGCATGCCCCAGTCGGGATGATCGGCAGCGAAATGGTCGAAATCGGTACGTTCGGTACATACTTGTTCACGTTCCAGACTGACATCAGGCAATGCGGCAGATTCATCCAGCGGATTGCGCTGTTTCAGGTTGAGCATGTGGTAGAGCAGTGATGTATTCAGGTTCGCTTCTGGCGACTGCGACTTATTGCCTCCCAGTACGCTGAAAAACTGCTTTTCGCGCCACTCGGTTTCGCTATTGGCATCGATGAACAAACGTGTCGGTTGCTGCCAGTCGAATCGTTTTTTGTTATATGCCTTGAGTTTGCTGGCGCCGCGCCGGACGCCGGCATAGGCAGTCAGTTTCAGTTGGCACGGCGCATCGTAGCAGCCGTGGCAGACGATACAGCGCTTTTCCAGCACCGGTTTGACATCATCGAAGTTGAGCCTCTTTTCAGGCAGCGTACGAATCAGCGCCCGATCATGTTCGCTGATGCCGTGGTTTGCTTCGCCTGCCCCTGCCGAAGAACACAGGGTAGTGAACAGCATGATTGCAGTCCCGACAAACCGTAAAATCGAACTGCTTTGAAATCGTAGCATGATTCCTCCCCCTGTACCCCTGATAATCCACCCGTGCAACACGTTATTGCAGATGCCTTTGCGTCGCAATGTTTTCCATTACCCTGACTGACTGTAGTGATATATGTTTACAATAGCATGCTCAGCATGCAACTATCTGCAATGGGAATAGTGGGGGGAGCGGATGAATGGATCACCTGTAAATAATTTACTGCAATTCATCTGGCCGTTTAATGCAAGTTACTCGGATATGTCTGCACAAGATATCGATCGGAACCTGTACGGCATTACACTGGCTGCAGTGCTCTGGCCGATCATCAGCGGGTCGCTGCTGCTCTATTTTGGTCTGTCGTTGACCGATCATCAGAAATGGATCGGCGTGACGCTCGTAGTGCCTGCCGGCGTGCTTTTGTTGCTGGTTGCCGGTTTTTTCCGCATGCGGAAGGATTTTGAACCGATCCGGGCGTTTTTGTATGCTGCGCCTGAACTGCTTGATCAGAAGGATCAGCGCATCGGCATCGAAGCCATGATCCGCGCCCGGAACTTCCAGATTCTATCCGTTAAGCGCGTGCTTTTATTTCAGGCGCCTGCCTTCGGGCTGGGCTTTGTGGTGATGACATTTTTTGCCAACCAGTTTCTCGCACTTGAACTGGAACTCTGGCAATTGCTGGTTGCTTTGATGGTTTCAGTGATGGTTGGTATTGGCCATGCCGTATTTGAGTTTTATGCCCTGGCCCCGTTGATGAACCATGTTACGTCTATGGGACAGCAGCAAGGCCTGGAAATGACTCCGGAAGATCGGGGACGGATTATCCGGGTCGATACCAAACGAAAATTATTGTTTGTTTCTTCGTTGATTATGAGTGGCCCCATGCTCATTCTGGGCATCACGTTGCTGATTCGGGTTCGCAATGAACTGTATCAGGCATCGCTGGCTGAACAGGCCGATGCGATGTTGCCTGGTCTGATTGGCTGGATGCTGATGGTTGTCGCGGTTGGTTCGATCATGTCGCTGATGATTTCGCTGCGCATGGCGCTTGATACCGGCAATTCGGAACGGGAACTATCTTCGGCCATGCATCAGGTGGAGGAAGGAAACCTGGATGTATCGCTGATGGAGAAAGGCAGCGATGAATATGCGAATATTATCAGGCGATTCAATCGCATGGTGCATCAGCTGGTGGAGCGAAATCGCTTGCATGATGCGTTCGGTCGTTATGTCTCCAAAGAACTGACTGAAGATGTGATGAAGCACGGCGTCAACCTGGGCGGGCAAACGTTGCCGGTGACGATTATGTTCAGCGATCTGCGTGGTTTCTCGGCAATTTCTGAATCCATGCCGCCTGAACAGGTGGTTGAAATGCTCAATATCTACCTTGAAGACATGACCCGTGTGATTGATAGCCATAACGGTACAATTAACGAGTTGATGGGCGATGGTCTGCTCATTGTGTTCGGCGCCCCAACCGGTCACAGCGATGATGCCCAGCGCGCCATGGCCTGCGCCATGGATATGCAACTGGCGATGCCATCGGTGAATACGCGCCTTGCCGACATGGGATTTCCGGAGCTGGAGATGGGTATCGGCATCAACAGCGGTCAGGTGGTGGCCGGCAACGTGGGTTCGGCTATGCGCACCAAATACGCCGTGGTTGGCAGTGTCGTTAATATGGCCGCGCGGGTGGAATCATTCACCATCGGCGGTCAGGTGCTGGCAACCCGCGCCACGCTGGATTTGATTGATGCCGAGCTGGACGTGGTCGGTGAATTCTCTACAAACTTCAAGGGTATCAAGGAACCGGTGACGATGTACGATGTCGCCGGCATTGTCGGTGACTATAACCTTCACCTCCAGGGGATTGTGATTGACTTCCAGCGATTCTCCGAGCCGTTGCCGCTGCGGTTCGAGCAGGTCAAGGGCAAGACGTCTGCCAACGACATGGTGTCAGGCAGTTTGTTGGCGGTGTGTGAGTATGAGAAGTACGGCATCATGGCTACGTCCGAGTCGCTGGAACTGCGTGCGAACCTGAAAATTGCATTGAATACGCCGTTATTGCCCGATGATACCTATGTTTATGCCAAGGTGGTGAAGGTTTGCGAAGATGACAGTTTTGAAGTCAACTTCACTTACATCACCCGGGATACCCGAGTTTTTTTCAATAACCAGAAATCTACGGAAACAGTATCCATACAAAATGATTGACGGGTATTGAAAGCTAAACAGGAGGCCAGGCGGTGATTGTGGCAGGTGAGCAACCTGATGTCTTAGATTTCTGTCGAGCGGGGAAATAGACAATGTGGAAACAGAAAACCATTCAACTGCAGGCCAAAGCCAGAGGCTTCCACATGGTAACGCGAGAGGTGATCGATCAACTGCCGGAACTGGCCGAGTTCCAAGTGGGACTGGCGCATTTCTTCATACAGCATACCAGCGCCAGTTTAACCATTAATGAAAATGCCGATCCGGATGTGCGGCGCGATATGGAAGCGCATTTCAATCATTTTGTGCCGGAAAATCAGCTTTACTACGACCACACGCTTGAGGGGTCGGATGATATGCCGGCCCACATTAAGTCCAGCACCTTGGGTTGTGCAATCACGATACCCATCAGCAATGGTCATCTTGCACTGGGAACATGGCAGGGCATTTATCTGGGTGAGCATCGCAACTATGGCGGTTCCCGGCAGATTGTGGTGACCATGCAGGGCGAATAAGCCTTACCCATGAATATCGCAGTCTATATTTCCGGCCACGGATTCGGCCACCTGGCGCAGCTGGCACCGGTATTGAATCATCTGCATGTCATTAGGCCTGATTGTCGCTTCCTGATTCGCTGTGCCTTGCCGCAGGCGGAACTGCGGGCGCGTCTGGTTTTTGATTTCAAACTCGATCAGAGTCCTGTCGATGTCGGCGTGGTGCAAAAGAGTGCCATTGAAGAAGACCGCGATGCGTCGATTCGGCAGATGCGTGCATGGGTTGAAAATATGGATCAACAAGTTGAGCTCGAAATCGAATATTTGCGCCGATTTAATGCATCAATGATCTTGTCAGATATTTCGCCGCTGGTTTTTCCTGCTGCCAAAGCATTAAACATTCCGGCTATCGGCTTGGCGACGCTGGACTGGCATACGATTTATTGTCACACGTCCGGGTTGGGTTAAAACCCTCGCCTTCAGGCGAAGGCT
>CAYUBK010000080.1:0-8902 GCA_964442955.1 uncultured Zetaproteobacteria bacterium
TTCGCGTTAGGCCCACATGCAAATAATCGTGACTCAATGTCACGTCCCCCTTTCGCGTTAGGCCTGCATGAAATAACCGTGACTCAATATCACCCCCTTTCCCGTCAGGCATCGTGTTTTTTAATTTAATTTGCAGTATTCTGGAAAATGGTCTATATACCTATTCATAAACCTTGTGGGGAGGTACGCTGATGGAACGGCTTTATTATCAAACGTTGAATTTGAAAAAAGTTCGGGCACAGGCATTACACTACAGCCGCGAACTCTATCCTGTCATGTTAGAGCAATCAGAGAACAAGCTCTCCGAGCGCGACGCGCTGGTTTCTGTTTATCGACATTTGCAGACATTACACCTAGCTATGGCCAAAGATCTGGCCGAGCTGGAAATATTGTTAGCATTATCTTCACACACAACGACCACTGAGCGAACCAAAAACCAACGCAAGCGTAATATTGAATCGAATATCAGCTGCTTGTCCTGCAAAGAAAATGAAGTGCTGAATATGTTTGCCAAGGGGTATAGCTATAGTGAATCAGCGGATCTGCTGGATTGCAAGCTGACGACCATTCAGACCCATGCCAAACGCATCTATAAAAAACTCAAAGTCCACTCCCGTTCAGAAGCCATTTTTGAAGCACGTCAAATAGGTCTCGTTCAGGCCTGATACATAAATCATGGAAACAACAGGGAGGAGAACATGGCAACAGGATTAAAAGGAGCTTTGGAAAGCTTGAAAAACGCAGTAGGCGATCTTGCTTCACTGGAAGTCCAGACCTTACCGGCAGCATAGATATCAAGGGTAACGGGAAACTGGATGATTTTGAGGCATTCCTCAAACAGGGAACAAGTGCAGGCACGTTATCATTGGTCGCAGTGACCAAAATGAATTTTGATGGCGACACCCTCAATCTGGTTCCCGTCGATAAATTTCCGGATCATGTCCGCGATGTCCATGATGCAGCCGTCCAGGCCGGTATTGAAACACGGCAGGGTTTGCTGGAACTGTTCGGAGATATCATCGGCCTGAAATAAATGGCTGCATCGCAATTCGATCTGAATAAAGGCATTTCGGAGCTTCAGGGCGCTGTAACTACGGAACTTTCCGGATCGGATTCCGTGGACCAACAGATTGATCAGCAGTTGAAACGATACGCATTGCTTGGCGATGCTGTGACGCAGGCAAGGCAGCAAAATATCATCTCTCCTTTGCCGGAGCAGGAGCCATCGGGTGCTGGCGATTATGCCGTCTCCCGCATTCGAACAATTCGCAATCGTTTGTTCAATCTGGGTTATTTGGGCGTGGATGACAAGAGTACGGTATTGGACGATGCGATAAAAAACGGCATTCGGGCATTTCAGAAAGAAGCCGGATTAACGCAGGATGCATGGGTGGGTGAGAATACATGCTCTGCATTGCAGGCGCTGGTCAGTTTCCCGTTTATCTGGCTGGTTTAACAGCGGCAAAGCTAATCCTGCATTGCTTCGTGCAACCCATTTGCGACTGTTTGCGCTTGGTCTGATGCCACACAAACCCAGGGGCATCGACAGGCCTGTGATCAGGGGCGGACTGGGCCGGTTTATCGAAGCAATTGATGCACTTGGCTTTGGTATTGAAGAAACCGGCATTGAGAATCTCATGCCTGATTTGCACCTTGATACGCTGACATTATTATTTGATGAGGACGAACTGATTCGTCGTCTGGGCGCATCAGAAAACCTGATGCCCAAGCAACACGCCGGACTTCAAAGCGCCCGTGCGCTGGTTATCAATATTGCCAAAATTGAACTCTGGTTGTTGGGCTATGATGTAGATCCCCGGGGTTTTCATCATGACGATATATCTACAGGGCTTAAAACAACCGAGTTGAATCATACCTCCCCCCTGTTTAAGGCGATGAAGCAATTCTGGATGGATAAGGGTCAATCGGCCCGTTCGACCATGCGAAGTAAAACCTCAGTAAATCATTCAGAAAGTTCTTCTCCGGGTTGTACCAGGACACGATGCTGGATCAGCGGATGAACTGCCGGACAGTGATGAACTGTTTCAACAATTCAGGGATGATAAAAATTTTATTCAAACAGTATGGGATCATGTGAAAACATTTGGAGCGCGCTTATGGGATGGCGTGAAACGGATGTGGAGCTGGTTCAAGCGGGTGATAAAATCAGCAGCCAGAGCTGCCGGCGAGTTTATAAAAGGCGTGTCGAGAATCGCTTACCACTACATTCTCAAGTCGTATGAAGCGGTGCAGGCCGTTGTCAAAGCGGTTGTGCATTCCATCCGTTTTTTTACGCAAAAAAGGCTGGATATTTCAGGCCTGAACCGGACAGTTGTTTTCCATGATCTGGATTTTGATTTCAAAGCCGTTATTCACAACGGTGATGCCCCGGAAGATGTCCGTGCTATTGTGGATTCGCTCAACCGGAAATCCAGGGTATTCAAAATTGCATGCAAAATATTTTCAGCCCTGCTTGATGTGCTGAAGGGTATCGTAAAAGGCGCATTTACCGGCTGGGCCGCACTGTTGATGTCGTTGCTCAAGCTATACAAATGCATTGCCCGCTGGGCGCCCGAATTAATAGAAGCGCAGCAACAGGACGAAAGGCTCAACGCCGCACCGGGCGCAAGCTAAGGCTCGTTCGAAGGCTTTTTCCTCGCATTTTTTGATTGCCCGGCACAGCAATTCTCATGCCAAAATCGAACTTCTTTGTCCCATATTTATGGGACATACAAAAAAAAATCACGTGTTAGAAATGGGACCTTGATCAGCTATCAGACAACTGTTCACCAAGGGGATTAACTATGGCAGAAAAAATCAATTGGAGCTATGTAATACAGGCGCTCAATGGTCCTTCTATCTCAGGAGCAGACAGTCTTGAAGTGGATGCATACGACAAAATTGAGGTAACAATCGCTAAAGATAAGGATCAAGAAGTTAACCTGGTGCCAACCCCTGCCATGTCTTTGCTGGTTATCAAGCCGTTCATTAATCCAACAGCCCCTGACAAATATCTTAGTTATAAGGTGGGAACCAAAGACGTTAACTTGGATGGCCCCCATCTGTTCATTGGCGCTGGTGCGGTAAGTTTGCTCGATGGGGCAACCAGTCTGACTTTCACCAACGATACTGGTGACGAGGCCGTGCTAATAATACTTATTGGACGTGACGCCACGCCTTAAACCTGTTTAGACAAGGAGAGAAATATGCCTGCTACTTTATCTTACCCAGGAGTTTACATCGAAGAAGTACCCAGCGGAGTACGAACGATTACCGGTGTGGCTACTTCGATCACTGCATTTGTTGGCCGCTCCCGGCGAGGGCCAGAGAATGACGCTGTGCGAATACACAGCTTTGCCGAGTACACGCGCATTTTCGGGGGACTATGGGAAGAGAGTCCGATGTCATACGCGGTTAGTCAGTATTTTCAGAATGGTGGTACTGATGCTTTGATTGTACGTGTTCATGACGGAGCAGTTGCTGCTACCAAAACATTTGCAACAAATTTAGTACTCGAAGCAGCTAATCCCGGTTCATGGGGAGAGAATATTGAAGTGACAATTGATCACGATGATGGCATGGGTCAAAACCTGGTAGCGCCATTCTTCAATCTAACTGTACTTGACACTTCAACAGACCAGCGCGAGGTCTATTTCAACCTCTCCACCGATAGTTCTAATACACGCTATGTTGAGCGCGTGTTACTTGGTAGTTCGCTGGTGCGGGCTACTGGAGTTCCGAATCCGGCAGTGCAGCCAAGTCAGATAGTTGCGGTATCATTGGAGAATGGTGGCGATGGTAATGGGGTTGATGCAAATCAGATTACAGCTCCTGGACTTGAAGCTTCACGCCATGGGGTTTTCGCACTTGAGCATGCGGATCTGTTTAATATCCTTGTTATTCCACCATATACATTCAGTAATGATGTTGCGGCAGTAGACCTTGCAAATGCAATCACGTATTGCAAGAAGCGGCGCGCTATTCTGCTTGTCGATCCACCAGCCGATGTGGACACGATTCCCGAGGCAATTACACATGCAAATAATATAGGGCGCGACGAGAATGTTGCATTATATTATCCAAGGTTGAGGGCTCCTAACCCATTGCGTGACAACAGCCTTGAAGATTTTGCTCCATCAGGTGCTGTTGCTGGTGTATTGGCTCGTACAGATGCTACACGTGGCGTTTGGAAGTCGGCAGCAGGTATTGAAGCTACGATTAATGGTGCAGCTGCGTTGACTACGAAACTTACCGATCAGCAAAATGGCGAACTTAACCCCATGGGTATTAACTGCTTACGTGATTTACCCGTTTATGGCCGTGTGGTTTGGGGTGCTCGCACTCTTGAAGGTGCTGATGCATTGGCATCTGAATGGAAATACCTTTCGGTTCGACGTACGGCGCTGTTTCTTGAGGAGAGTCTGTTTCGTGGCACCCAGTGGGTGGTGTTCGAACCCAATGATGAGCCGCTATGGTCACAGATTCGACTCAACTTAGGAGCCTTTATGCAGAACCTGTTCCGTCAGGGGGCTTTTCAGGGGCAGTCGCCAAAAGACGCATATTTCGTCAAATGCGACAAGGAGACGACCACCCAGAATGATATCAATCTTGGCATCGTCAACATTGTGGTCGGATTTGCGCCACTTAAACCTGCTGAATTCGTGGTGATCAAGCTCCAGCAAATAGCGGGCCAGATTCAAAGCTGATAATAGGAGATATCCATGGCAAATTTTACAGTCAATGCTCAGCGTTTCGATCCATACAAAAATTTTAAATTCCGCGTCAAATGGGATGGTCGCTATGTCGCGGGCATTTCCAAGGTTGGTTCACTCAAGCGCAGCACCGAAATGGTTGAACATCGAGAGGGAGGTGACCCTTCTACTTCACGGAAGTCGCCTGGTCGTACCAAGTTCGAGGCCATCACCCTGGAACGCGGGGTCACCCATGACACCGAATTTGAAAAGTGGGCAAACAAGGTATGGAATTTTGGTTCCGGCCTTGGCGCCGAGGTGTCGCTGAAGGATTTCCGCAAAGATCTCATCATCGAGGTTTATAATGAAGCCGGGCAGTTGGCAATTGCCTATAAAGTATTTCGATGCTGGGTTTCGGAATACCAGTCTCTTCCTGATCTCGATGCCAATGCCAATGCGGTTGCTATCCAGACCATAAAATTGGAGCACGAAGGTTGGGAGCGCGACTACGACGTTACCGAGCCTGCCGAACCGACCTTCACAGAACCGGTCTGATGCTGATGAAAGCTCTAGGCGAAGCGGAGTTGCTTGCGCTGTGGGAGCGCGGCCTCGTGCGGCATCCGATTGACCGGGCGCTGTTGCTTTGTGCATGGGCAAGGCCGGATATCCCGCCTTCGCTGCTTCCCGACTTGCCTCTTGGATTGCTCAACAGGGTGTTGTTGCATGTTCGCGAAGCCTGCTTCGGATCCCGCCTAATCGCCCACGTGGATTGCGAGCATTGCGGCGAATGCCTGGAGCTCACTTTAGACACCAGACAGTTTCACACGGGTGAAAACGAGGAAGATAAGCCTGCTGAGTTTGAAATTTCCAGCCATCATTTTCGTATTCCATGCAGCCGTGACCTTGTTGCAATTAGCGGGGAAAGAGATATTAAAACTGCGGCATTGAAGCTCCTGGAACAATGTTGCCTTGAACATCCGGGTGAAAAGGAAATGAGTTTAGCAAGCATGTTAAGCGAGGCCGAAGTGATTATGGATACTCTTGACCCTGCGGCTGACATCAATCTGACCCTTAGTTGTGCGGAGTGTGGCCACCGGCGGCTGGCCAGTTTGGACATTGGTACTTTATTATGGGATGAGATTGATCTGCGTGCCCGAGCTTTACTTGCCGAAGTGCATAGCCTCGCTCGGGCATATAGCTGGACGGAGCCGGAAATACTCGCTCTCTCCCCGCAACGGCGTACTGCCTATCTCGATATGGTGGGTGAATGAGCGGCTTTCTACATCGGCTCGCTGCACGGGCCATGGGTGGCAACAATACCCTGCGTTCCGTAGCGCGTTTGCTTTACAGCGTTCCGCCTTCACATGTAAACATGGCAGATCAGGACGGTGAAGTTACTAAGACGGAGGTTGCCGTTCATGAACACCACCAAGTGGTCGACACCGGCCCTGAACGGGATTCCACACTTGCTCAACAGCAGTCTGGCACCAGCAGGTTTGCCGAAATTGGCCCACAACCATCTTCCGAAAATGAAGTAACACCGACATCATCGAATGAAACCCCCATTGCCAAACCAGTTTCTGAATCTGCTATAGAACTGGAACATACCAATGTCCAATCCACACCGGCGAATGCCATGTTGGGTTTATCAAATGCAAGTGCAGAAAGGACAATTGAGGCATCCCCTTCCTTAACGGCTGAGGGGATTGAAATAAATATCCCAATGAATAGTTCAGTAGCCAGCAGCATTGCCAATGAAGATCAGAATCCAACAGTCCTGGATAGTAACACCCTTCCACCGCTGATGCCGTTGAAACAATCCGTACGTCCCTCGGCATTGAATCCAGGCCTAGCGGTGCGCCAAGGTGAGTCCAGAGGTTCTGCATGGAAAGCACAGGTCGAGGAAACCAGTGAGGTGCATGTAAGTATAGGTCGTATTGAGGTTACAGCAGTACACGAGGCACCGGCAGCAAAGCGACAGGTGTCAACCCGTTCCAAGCCGATGTCGCTCGATGAATACCTGGATCGGCGAGGGGGGGAGACATGAGCAGTGCCCTGGCCATCGCCGGCGTGACCGCTGTATTACGGGATCTGCTCAACGACGGGCTAATCAACCACGATGCAACAGGTACTTTAGGTTCTACGGTCACGGTAAGTGCCGGGCCTCCCGACCAGGTGATACCAGCAAGCAGCAGTAAGGAGCCATCCCAGCTCAACCTGTTCATGTACCAAGTCACACCCAATAGCGGCTGGCGCAACGAGGGTCTTCCTTCACGTGATGTCTCCGGTAGCCAGCGCCTAACCAACGCGCCGCTCGCTCTCAATTTACACTATCTACTCTCTGCGCACGGCAGTGAAGACCTGCATGGTGAAATATTGCTCGGATATGCCATGCAACTGCTGCACGAAATGCCGGTGCTCAGTCGTAAAGCTATTCGGAAGGCGCTCAGCCCATCTCCACCGGTAGGTGGCACGGCGCTGCCATCCGCGCTAAAAGCACTGGCAAACTCAGGGCTGGAAAACCAGATCGAGCAGATCAAGATCACCCCCGAGTATCTCAACACCGAGGATATGTCCAAGCTCTGGACCGCAACGCAAAGCCATCTGCGTCCCACTGCTGCCTACATGGCGAGCGTGGTGCTGATCGAGGCGACCCAACAGGTTCGTTCACCTCTGCCTGTGCTTTCCCGTGGTCCTGTCATAAAGCCCGACCCGCTTGATTCAGATACTTGGCACGAAAGCGGCGTAGCTGTTGTCCCTGACATTATACCCCCCTATCCGATGCTTACGGGCTTCGAGTTGCCTAATAAGCAAATAGCTGCTCGCCTCGGCGATACAATCACGCTGAAGGGCCACAATCTGAATGGAACGAATCTCGTTACGCGATTCTCCCATCCACGCCTTACGGCACCGATTGAGATACCTAGTGGCACCAACGCTGATGCGGAGCGCCTTTCCGTGACCTTGCCCAATACGGCGCAGGCCAACATAGACTGGCCTGCGGGTTTATGGGAGGTGATTGTATTATTACAACGCCCCGGCGAGACCGAGCCGCGCAGCACCAACACCCTCGCGCTGTACCTGGCGCCACGTATCGACATTCCCATCCCCGCCGGTAGCGCCGTACGTGATGCCGTCACCGACGTTGTTATCATCACACTGGCATTCAAGCCGCAAGCCCGGCTCGGCCAGCAAATAAGCCTCAATGCGGGGGGGCATGAAGCGACGCCAGAGGAATTCACCATCCCGACCGGCAGCCTTCAGTTCAATTATTCGCTGCTGCCTGCTGGGAACCAATTGTTGCGGTTGCGAGTTGATGGGGCAGACAGCCTGCTGGTGGATCGCACCACTGAACCACCTAAATTCGATATCACTCAAGTGATGAACATCCCATGAACGCAGCGAAGCAGCCTAACTGGACCGATGCCAACCAGCGCCTCCTGGCGGCGGAGTTTGCGCGTATTAAGGCGCAACTCGCGGGCGAGGACGTCAAGACTGCAACCGATACAGCCGATGAGATTCGCGCTACGCTACCAGCCCCATCCGCCATAGATCGCCTGATAGATTACTTCGATCTCAGTACTTTCGAGCGGGACGTTCTCCTGCTTTGCGCAGGCGTGGATATGGATTCGAATCTTGCCTCACTGTGCGCCAGTGCACAGGACGGTTCCCAATTACCCCATGCGACATTCAGTCTGGCGCTGGCGGCGCTGGAAGAGCCGCATTGGAGTGCACTCAGTCCGATACGCCCCCTGCGCCGGTGGAGGCTTGTCGAAGTAAATGATGACAACACCGTGGTCAATGCACGGCTGCGCCTGGACGAACGGGTGTTGCATTTTCTGGCTGGAGTCAATTATCTCGACACCCGTCTGGAACCCCTGCTGCATGCCCGTGGCCCGGCGTCGACGATGGCGGATGCCCATCGTGAAACGGTACACGCCGTATTGGAGGTCTTACACGAACGTCAGGTGCCTGTCCCAACCATCCAACTGCTGGGTGATGACCGCGACGGTCAGGCGGATATCGCTGCCAGCGTCACCGCAGAACTCGGCTTGCAACTCCACATCCTGCGTGCGGAAGACATCCCGGTCGGCGTTCACGAACGGGATGCCTTTGCTGTTCTGTGGCAGCGCGAATCGGCGCTATTGACCAGTGCCTTGCTGATCGAATGTCGTGATCGGGCAAATGGAGCGGCAGTCACTTGGCTCGGT
>CAYUBK010000081.1:0-8824 GCA_964442955.1 uncultured Zetaproteobacteria bacterium
TGGTTCGCGACGGCGGCTGCGACAACCTCACCCGCCATAAACGACAACTGGAAATCACGTAAACGTATCTGCCCGTATACGCATCTGATGACGGAATTCGCTCAGTTTTGCGTATCCACCTTCTTCAGAAGTTTCGTCCCCCCCATCTTCCACAACACAAGGCCACCGGGAATTGCGGCAACCAGAAGTACCAGCACCCATAATGCAGCCATAGCAGCCGCCGCATCAGCAGATGCACCAAACCATGTCGCCAGACTCACATAACCTGCTTCACGAATACCAAATCCGTTAAAAGAAATAGGGATAGCTGAAGCCAAAGCCACCAGACACACCATGAACCCGTAGGCAAACCATGATAACTCCATGCCAACTGCCATACCGAGTAATACATGCGCCTGCACGACCAGCATTTGAAACAGCAGGGAAACGGGCAGACTTTTCCACCAGGCACTTTGAAATTCAGGTGAAGTGAGGTGCAAGGCTTTCCAGCCGGAGAGTTTACCGCTCCAGCCCGATGCCGCCAAACGTGGCCACCACCACGGCGCTGTCAGTAGAATCACGAAAAGCAATAACAGACCGCCATTCCACAATAACATCCACAGCAAAGGAATATCGAGGAAAAACATGCAGAAAGAAACCAGCAAGCCTAACCCTACCACGCCATTGATGCGCTCCAGAATCACACTGGCTGCAGCAGGCCAGCCGGCATTGTCGCGACCTTTAGCCAGCAGCCAGCCACGCGCCACATCACCGCCAATAATCGAGGGCAGAAACAGACTCAAAAACATGCCGAGGAAATAGATTTGAATTTTCTTTGCAATAATAACTGTGAGCCCCAAACCACGGGCCAACCATGCCCATCGAATGGCCGAGAGCACCTGCCCGAAAATCAGGCAAAGCACAGCAGCCGCGACCAGCGACCAGTCGGCCATTTTTAGCAATTCGAAAATATCGGATAGATCCAGCGCCCAGCCCAGATAAGCCAGTAGCAAGGCGGAAAGAAAGAGTTTAATCCAAAGCATGGGCTTGTTGGTGAAGCGTCAGGGGTGAAGAGTGAGGGGTGAGAACGCCTGACACCTTACGCCTGACACCTTACTTACTATCCTCATCATCTTCCCGAACACTGTAATGGCGGCGGCCAGTCGATTCGTAATAGATACGCGTCTGCATTTCCTGAATCAGTCCGATACCAAACAGCAAAATACCTGTCACAATCAGCAAGGATCCCAGTTGTAGCATGGGGCGTGAAGCCAGTTCCGCACCAAACACCAACTTATCCAGCGCCAAATACAGATCAATACATAAACCACTCACCAGAAATACCAGGCCGGTCGGCCCAAACAGTTGCAAAGGCCTGTCTGTAAAACGCTGGAAAAACACCACCAGCATCAAATCAACCAGCACACGCAGAGTGCGCCCGATACCGTATTTACTCTCACCAAACTGACGCACCCTGTGAGTTACCACTTCTTCGCCGATCCTGGCGCCATACATACTGGCCAGCGCTGGCAGAAAACGGTGTTGTTCGCCATAAATGCGTAGGTTTTTAGCCACATCAGCCCGCATCAGTTTCATTGGGCAGCCATAATCGTGCATACGCACCTTGGTAGAACTGCGAATCAATGCATTGGCAATTTTGGAGGGAAAGTTGCGAGATAACGCATCGTCCTGCCTGTCCTTACGCCAGCCATTGACCATATCCAGATTATCGCGATGTAAGCGCTCCAGCAACTTGAGAATATCAGCCGGATCAGTCTGTAAATCACCATCCATGTAGACAATATATTTGCCGCGCGCACACTCAAAACCGGCGCTCATGGCAGCCGTCTGACCAAAATTGCGCCTGAGTTGCACCAGCACCACGCGTTCATCGTGTTGTCGCTCTTTTTTTGCCGCTGCAACCGTGCCGTCATCAGAGCCATCATCAACCAGAATCAACTCATAATCATGGCCATTCAGTTTCTCTGCCACTTCTGCAACCAGCAGTGGCACATTTTCCTCTTCCCGATACAGCGGCACGACAATTGAAATCAATGATTTGGACATGCTATCTCCATTACTTCATACCCCTCACTTCCCCGTCAGCGGCTGCAAACTCACCAACAGCAACCACTTTCGCGCATACATGCCGTGCACGCGCGCATGCACAATAAGATAGGGAATAATCTCTTTTGGCAACAATTCAAGCGCATCCTGTGCCATCACCACGGCTTTGCCATCAACCAGCCACGCCCCCACCTGATCAACTTCGGTCAACATCGGCAATCGACCGCCATGATAAAATAGCAACGATGGTTGGAAATAATGGAATGTTGCCAGTTCATTACCGTCAAAACCGGCTTCAGTGGCGCTGGCTGCCACTGATTCGCTGATTTTATTGTGATCGATTCCCTTGACCGACCAGCCGGCCAGCAAAGTAATAGATACAGCCATGCCAACTGCCAATACAAGACACATACTCCCTGAACTCAGTTCTTTTCCTTTCCACAAAAGCCAGCCGGAAACCAGCACCATCGGCAACATAGCCAGAATATAATATCCCTCACCCGGCCACTGTTTCTCCAGCCCGAGTCCGCCACCAATCACAATACCCAGAGAAAGCAGCAAAGCTGTCCAGATCAGCAACTGGATAGCCCTTTGACGGAGTGCATCGGAACCATACGCCCAACCAAATGCCATCAACATGCCCGCAGCCGGAAACAGCGGTAGCACATAATTGGGCAACTGAGTGCGCGCAATGCTGAAAAACAGAATGTATACCCCGATCCAGCACAACATAAACAGGCGAACCGGCTCATCCCGCAAAGTTTGCAAGCGCCACGAACCAAACCACAGCATGGCCGCCAGCAAGCCCGTCCACGGAAACCAGCCCAGCAGAACACTGAAAACATACAGCCCAGGAAAGCCGCGATGCCCCTGCAGCGGATCGGTAAAACGATCGATATTATGATGAAATATAAACCCTTCGAGCCAAACGCCATGCGTCATCACGCCAACCGCAATATACCATGGCAAGGCCACGGCAAGTGCAATTACAGCGCCTTTGAAAGGGTGAAACAGACGCCAGTTTTTCCAGTCCCCCATCAAGGTCAGAAAGGCGGCAACAATCAGCAGCGGCATCAAACCGGCAATAGGCCCCTTGGCCAGTGTACCAAAGCCTATGGCGATATAAGCTGCAATTAGTAGCCCGTGCATTTGTTTCGATGGTTGTTGCGTCTGTTCCTGCTGCTTCTGATCCAGATATGAAATCAGCAGCGCGGGCAAGGCAATGCCAAGCGCCAGCATCAGTAACGGGTCGGGCACAGCAGCCCGTGCAATCACAATAATGTGCAGTGCGGTAGCAAACGTGCCCGCTGCTATCAGGGCCGCTTGATCGCGCATAGCCAGTGAGCAAGCGGACATTAAACGCCGTGTCATAGCCCAAATTACCAGCACCAAAGCAGTCATGGATAACGCTGAAGGCAGGCGTGCCGTCCATTCATTGATGCCGAATAGAGCATCCAGCGGCATCATCAGCCAGTAAATCAGAATCGGCTTATCGAAACGGTAATCGCCGTTGAACATCGGCACCCACCAGTTGCCAGCCAGCAACATTTCCCGGGCGCAGACGGCATTATTGGGTTCATCGACATCCCATAGTGTGTGGCCACCCAGAAAGGCGAAAAAATTGACCGCACAGATCAGCAGCAACCAGAATAAGGGTTGCTTAAGAATGGGGTATGAATCAGGCATTCGAATTGAGCCAGTTCAGGATATTCTGTTTCAGGCTGGCCGCTTCGCCGCGCAGAAACACGCGTTTGCGCCGGGCAGTCATACCGGATGTGATATCCACATCAGAAGCCGGCAAATCAAGTGCTTTGGCAATCACGCGGGTAATGGCTTTATTGGCTTTGCCGTCCTGCGCGGCTTCACCAATAGCAATCTTCACAGCATCGCCATGCACGCCGCGCAACTGCGCACGCCGCGCGCCCGGCTGGGCATGCACGTTCAGATAAAGTCCCTCTTTACCTTCACAGCATAGCTCGGCCAGCTGATCTTCATCGATCACATCAGCCGCCCTGAATTAACGGCAAGGCGATCCTGTTCAGGCTGGCAACCAGGAAATTATCCATAAACATGATGATTAACAACACGATAAGCGGCGAGAAATCAACGCCACTAAAATACGGCACTCGTTTTCTGACCGGAAATAGCAGCGGTTCGGAAAGTTGATTGATAATCCGCACAATCTGATTATACGGATCAGGCGATACCCACGAGAGCACCGCCCGGGCAATAATTACAATGGTGGCTGTCATCAGAACAATATGCAGTACGCCAGCCACAGCCTGTAAAAAATAACCAAGAATAAACATCAGCTTAACTCCTCGGAACGTTTGCTGGCAGCCAGTACGGCCTGACGCACGGCAGCAGGCATGCCCATCTCATACATCATATCCAGCGCTGCCTGGGTGGTTCCGCCCGGGCTCGTCACCTGATGACGCAGTGCTTCGGCCGAGCGCCCGCTTTCAACCAGCATTTTGCCGGCCCCTAAAGCTGTCTGAGCGGCCAGTTTAGCGGCCATGGCTTCATCCAGCCCCAGCTTTACTCCGGTTGCCTGCATCACTTCGGCCAATAGAAAGAAATAGGCAGGGCCGGAACCGGAAACAGCCGTCACGGCATGCATTTTCTTTTCTTTATCCACGCGCAATGATTCACCGCATGCATCAAGCACATATTCAGCACGCAGCTTATGAACTTCATCGGCATCGCTGAACAACACCGACATACCTTCTCCCAATAAAGCCGGCGTATTGGGCATGACCCGCACAATATGCGCATCAGCGCCGAGCCACGTATGCAATGAAGCCGTACTCACGCCGGCTGCAATACTGATCACTGTAGCATCCGGTTTCAGGCGTACAGAAAGCCCGTTCACTGCTACCTGCATCTGCTGCGGCTTCACGGCCAGCACCAGTATATCCGCATCGGCAACGGCATCAGTATTCTTATCAACACAACGGACGCCATATTGCCGGGCAAGAAAATCGCGGCGTTCCTGCATGGGTTCAGATACGCAAATGCTGCCACCTGCATGGCCGCCCTGTATCTGCCCCGCAATCAATGCCTCGGCCATATTGCCGCCACCAATAAACCCAACTTTCAATCTCTGCATGTGTTTACCTTACCCTTGTTTGACTATGTCTTTACCGATTTTCGCACATCCCAATCACCAAACAGAATCGAGCCCAATCGCACCATGGTCGCGCCTTCCTGCAATGCGAGGCGATAATCACCGCTCATTCCCATGCATAATTCACCGTCAATCGAGCTTGAAATGCTCCCATCGAACAGCTTATCCCGCAAGCGGCGAAGCATCTGGAATGCGGACCTCACATCGCCATCTTTCGGCGCCATACACATTAAGCCGGCCAGTTGTAATTCTTTCACGCCCGACAACGCTTGTGCAAACGCCGGCACTGCATCCGGGCTGATCCCGTGCTGCCCCGGCGCATTGGCCATATTGACCTGAATCAGTACCGGTAGCCGCCGTTCGTTAACATGCCGGGCCACGGCAAGCGCTGTTTCCATATTTTCACAGCTGTGCCACATGGCTGCATGCCGGCCAATGTATTTGGCCTTGTTTCTCTGCACTGGCCCTATCATATGCCAATCACAGTCCGGCCAGCGACTGGCGCGATCACGCATATTCTGGGGTCGCGATTCGCCGAATTGTCGTTGCCCGGCATCAATCAGGAGTTGTACCGCTTCGTCCGGAGCATATTTGCTAACAGCCAGCATCGAAACACCGGCTTCTTTCACCTCGCCATTTAGTCGTTGATAGCGCTGCATAAGTTCTTGTTTCAACATAAACTGATACCGTTATAACGCAGCTGAATCCCAGTGGACCCGCTGCTCCAGCGCCCTGCTCAGGGTATGCTCATCGAGATATTCCAGTTCGCCACCTTCCGGTACGCCGCGTGCAATACGGGAAATGCGGACATCCTGTTGCTGATAGCGATTGGCCAGATAATGCGCTGTTGCTTCACCGTCCACCGTCGCACTGGTGGCCAGAATAAGCTCCTTAATTCCGTGATCAACTCGTTGATCCAGCGCTTTCAACCTGAGTTGTTCAGGCCCAATGCCATCGACAGGGCTTAAACGCCCACGCAGCACATGATACAAACCGCGAAAACCGTGGCCGCGTTCCATCATCAACACATCAACCGGCTGCTCAACCAGACACACGGTTGCTGCATCACGATTCATATCATCACAAAACTGGCAGCGCCCCTGCTCGGCAAAACAGCCGCAGGTTTCACAAAACCCAACTTCTTCATGCAACGATTTCAGCGCTTGTGCCAAAGCGGTGGAATCAGATACTGGTCGTGAAAGCAGATTCAATCCCAGTCGCATGGCTGTTTTGGGTCCGATCCCTGGCAGGCTGGCCAGCATTTCGATCACCCGAGCCAGTGGCGCCGGCACGCCCGGCAAATGAATCAAAGAGAGAAACCCGGCGGTAACGGCATACCGGCCATCAGCCCCTGCTGCTTCTGTTTTTGCATCTCGGACACTTTTTGTGAAGCCTGATTGACAGCTGCAGCCATCAAATCCTCGATGAGGCTCTTGTCCTGCTCTTGCCAGACTGACGGATCAATATCGATATGGCGCACAACCTGATCACCGGTCATCAGCACTTTCACCATGCCGCCGCCTGCCTCACCGGTCACTTCCAATGCCGCCATTTCTTCCTGCATCTGTTTCATGTTTTCCTGCATTTTTTTGGCTTGCTGCATCATTTTCCCGATATTCATTCATGTACTCCTGTTTAAATTATGCCAGCCCATCATCAGCCACACCGGCAGGTAAGACTTTGACCAGTTTGGCATCCATTTCCTGCATCAACGCCTGCACATGCGGATCGTCCTCCGCTCCCTTGCGCAATCGCGCCTCTTCCAGCCGGGCCTGTTTGGCGCGCTCCTGAGACAGTGATTCACCTTCATGTTCCGTCCGTGATTCCCACAATACTTCGCGCCCCAGCCACTCGGCAAAAGCCAGCCGGTCATTGGCCGCAATCGCTCGTTGCTGATGCTTGTCCAGGGCCAGGCGCACCGTGTCGGAAAATTCAATACACAGCACGTGATCCAGCATGGCCGACACGCCCGGTTTAATATCGCTGAAAGCCTCCACTGCCTGTTGCCATGTGGCAAATGAACGTTCAACCGCTTGTGGCGGTGCATCCAGGGGCAAATCATTGACAACCGCTGTGGTTTCAAGGGGATCCGATGCAGGGATTTCCTGTTGGGGAGCAGCGGTTTTTTCAGCTTTTGTCTCTTCAACAGTTTCCTGGATACCCTTGAATGAAGGCACCACAGTTTTTTCATTTTCTTCAGTCAACTCAGGCGCCACATCCGATATGGCAGTCAAACCACACAAGCGCATCAATACCATTTCCGCACCCATGCGCTCATCCACCAGCGCCAGATCACGAATGCCACTGAGCAATACCTGGTAACGCAAATCAAGCGCCTGAACATCCAGCCGTATGGCCTGCCGGGCAAGCCAGTCGCGATGCTCTGCATCCACTTCATCAGCAAGCAAGCCCGCATCGACCTGCAAACAAGCCAACTGATGCCATAGCCGGCTCAATTCCTCCAACAGGCTGCGTGAGCCCAAACCCTTTGACACTGCACCACGTAAAGCGTGCACGGTAGCTACTGCATCACCGGCAAATACGCTTTCGGACAAGATATGCGTCAGCCCATAACCCACCATACCCAGCGCACGCATCACATCCGCCGCCGTCAAATGCTCGGATGAATAGGCCAGCACGCGCTCAGCCAGTGACAAACCATCGCGCACGCTGCCATCTGCTGCCTGTGCAATCGCTGCAATGGCATCAGCATCAGCCTTGATCGATTCGGTTTCAAAAACATGTTTCAGATAGTCGCCGATTTCGCGCTGGCCGAGGCGGCGCAAATCAAAACGCTGACAACGCGAACGCACCGTCACCGGCAGTTTATCAGACTCGGTGGTGGCCAGAATAAACATCACATAAGCAGGCGGCTCTTCCAGTGTTTTCAGCAATGCATTAAACGCGCTCTTGGACAGCATATGCGCTTCATCAATGATATAAATTTTCCGTTTCAGAGTGGCCGGTGGATAACGTACACCATCAAGAATCTCGCGCACATCATCGACGCCTGTATGGCTGGCAGCATCCATCTCCTGCACATCGAGATTGGAACCTTCGGCAATACCGCGACAGGCTGAACACTCGCCGCAGGGTTCGCCGTGGTCCGATTTCTCACAATTGACCGCCATCGCCATCAAACGTGCGATGGTGGTTTTACCCACACCGCGAATGCCGCACAATAAATAAGCATGGGCCAGATTGCCGCTTGCCAGTGCATTTCTGAGCGTGCGCACCACCACATCCTGACCAATCAGATCAGCAAATTTCTGCGGCCGCCAGCGCCGCGCCAGTACCAGATAAGACATGCGAGCTACTCTACGGCTTGGCCTGCGCTGTGCAATGGGGGAGGCGTAGGAGCAAACCTTGTGTTTACCCTTCATGCAGGGGCGAACACAAGGTTCGCCCGTACTGGGTGTGAAAAGAAAAAGCCCGCGACGAGGCGCGGGCTTTTCAGAATGGCGGGTAAATCGGAAATCAGTCGAGGCGGGTACGTTCTTCCTGTTCCTGCGCTGTCTTGCATTCAATGCACAACGTCGTAACCGGGCGAGCCTGCAAGCGTTTGATACTAATATCACCGCCGCATGAATCACATTCGCCGAATTCGCCTTCATTGATACGGTTGATGGCCTGATCAATCTTTTTAATCAG
>CAYUBK010000082.1:0-8714 GCA_964442955.1 uncultured Zetaproteobacteria bacterium
AGGATTGATATGGGTTTTTACCGGCAGTGAACGAGAACCGAACCGGCACGCCGGTCAAATCAAAACTCGTTCTGAACGACTGTTCCAGGTAACGTTTATAGCTGGTTTTTAAACCCTTGGGGCGATTGCAGAAAATTTTGATGGCTGGCGGGCACGTTCCCGTCTGTGATGCATATTTCAAGCGCACCACCGCACCATGATCGCTGGGCGGATGTTGGCTCTGCTGGGCATCGGCCAGCCAGCGATTGAGCGCTCCGGTGCCAATCTCGAAAGCATTGCGATGCGCCGCTTTCACGGCTTCATCCAGCAGGCGTTTTACGCCCTTGCCTTTGTTGGCCGTAATGCGAAATACAGGGATTTCGGACATGCCGCGCATACGGAAATCCAGCCGTTCGGCGTAATAACGCCATTGCTCATTATCCAGCAAATCGAGTTTATTCACCGCCACAATCAGCGCACAACCCTCATCCAGCGCCAGCTGCATCAATCGCATATCCTGCTCGACGATACCCTCGCCGCCATCAAGCAGCATTACCGCCACATCAGCTCGCCGGAATGCTTGTACTGCCTTTACACGTGCCACGAATTCAATGATATCGGAAATACGCCCGTGTTTGCGTTGACCAGCTGTATCAACCAGACGAATCTCGCCATCCTTATACGGCATGGTGGAATCAATGGCATCACGGGTGGTGCCGGCGATATCGCTGACTACCATGCGCTGTTTCCTTAGCCATGCATTGATCAGAGTGGACTTGCCGACATTGGGGCGGCCAATCACGGCCACTGAAGCAATCAGGTTTTTCTCGGTCTCACCGATATATGCTTCCTCGACATCGGGAAGAAGCGATTCGAGCGCAGCTAAAAAGGTGCGCACGCCTTCGCCATGCGCGGCTGAAACTGCCAACGGATCACCCAGACCAAGACTGAAAAATTCAACTTCACTACCCGGCTTCTCAGCCTTATTGGCTACCAGTAACAACGGGGTTTGATGCTTGCGTAATTTTTCAGCAATCACCGAATCAATGGGCGTGGCGCCAGCCTGTGCATCCACCACAAACAGTACGACATCGGCAATTTCCAACGCCGCTTCGACTTGTGAATCAATCGCAGGCTGCATCACATCATGCGTGCCCTCGCCAATACCACCGGTATCAACCAGTACCACAGGGCGTTCGCCAATAAGGCACTCGTTTTCGAGCCGGTCCACGGTCACGCCGGGACGATCGCCAACGATGGCCTTGCGTTTGCCAACAACGCGATTGAACAGGGTGGACTTACCCACATTGGGGCGACCAACAATGGCAATCACCGGCAATCTTGCGGCGTGGTATTCTTTGATCGTTTCAGTCAAGGTCACAGGCGCAGCATGTACAGCGTGCCAAGATTATTACGCACCAGAAGGCCATGGCTGGTCGCAACCGGTGCACGATCAATTCGCCCATCGAGTTGCGTACTGGCCAGCAGCCTGCCTTTTTTGTCCAGTCGGTAAACTCGAGCCTGGTCATCAGCCACCCATAGGTTGCCCTGCCACAATACTGGCCCGGTCAATTCTCCATGCGACAATTGCTTTTTCCATAAAGTTTCAGCGTCGTTTGCATTCAACGCGCTCACAGCGCCAGTCGCATCTGCGACAAACACGGTGTTGTCGATCAGCAATGGTTGTGATTTCAGAGAAATTTTTCGACTATTAAGCGTACTGCCATCCTGCAAGGAAATAAACGATAGCATGCCCTGAAAAATCGATACCACCAACGTCGCTTCGCCACGACCGGATTGCGATGCCGGAATCACTAGCGGCGAAGCCTCCGGAATCTTCACTTCACTCATCACGGCAGCGTTATTACTGAGTAACAACTGCCTTTTCCAGACGAAATTGCCTCCATCGGCCTTCAAGGCAATCACATCGCCATTACTGAATACGGCGTATACATGACCATCGTAAACCACCGGAGACGGACTGAGGTGAACGCCCAGCCCACCCAACTGGCCCGAGTAGCTCCACAGTTTTTTACCATCGCCAGTGAAGCGGAAAATCTGATTGTTTGATGTTTGAATAATGAAATCGTCGCCCACGGCCGCCGGAACCCCAATCAGGGCCGAGGAGAGCTGCTTTTGCCACGCAATACGTCCGTTGCTGATATCCAAGCCATACAGGAGACCTCCCACATCGCCGACAACGACCAACCCGTTTGATAATTGCAATGCGCCGGATTCAGATGCATTGGCCAATGCAATTCTGTCCATTTCGCTGCCACCAGCACTGTAAACACGCAGGCGTTTATCCTGCGCTCCCGCAATCACAAGCTCGCCCTGAGCTGTTTTGATAGCGGCTGGCAAACTGAAACCCGGAGGCGAGGCGGGTTTGCGCTGATCAACATTATTGCGCCAGAGCACCGACATATGTCCGGTTGATGCTGGTGCAACCGCTACAGGTTTTGCCTCAGACTGTTGTGGACTATCCGACCACAATCCGGAAACGCTTGAACAACCGGATGACAGCATCAGTCCGGACACGATCAGGGGCAGTAAGCAAACCCGCATTAACGGATGATTCGGCGTTACTGCCATCAGGATGTTTTCTGTGCCATCAGTGTTTCGATCTTGCTTTTCAACACATTATCATTTGATACGGCATCCAGCGCCTTTTGCAGATGTTTTTCTTTTTCCACTGCATCAGCGGCTGCCATAGCCATCAGATAATGGCGTAACTGCTGATACTGATCGCCAACAGTTTTCGCCAATAATGCATTGGCTGCCGCCTTATCACCCTGCTCGATTTTCATCGCAGCCAGATCCAGACGTGCCTGCCAAACCCATTCCTTCATCGCCTCGGGGTGCGCTATCAATGCTTTAAGATGATCCTCGGCATGGGCCTGATCCAGATGAGCCAGTTGCATGTGGGCCAGAGCGCTATAGGCGCTTGAATCAAACTGGGTGACTACGCTTTGCATCAAGCTCTGCTGCTTCGTCTTATCCTGTTCGTTCACTGCCTGCTGATATAGGGAGGCCGCAGCGCTATGTTGTGATTTAATTTGTTCCTTCCACAAGCCGCCTGCCATCAGGACGATAACCAGCGCCGCCACGACTGCAACAATCCGCTTCTGATTGGCCTGGGCCCAATGCGTCCACTGAGCGGATCGCATATCGCGTTTAAGATCATCCATTTCGCCTTGTGAAGGTGCATTCCCCTCAGGCATTACCGTACCCGTCACAGGTGCTTTGTCATTCATGTTGTTATCCTCAGTGATTCAATCATCAATATCATAAGTCGTTGCGTAGAAGCCGGCGCAGACTAAACAATCCTAGTCTGCTTGCAATTGCTCCTTACCCGAGCCCTGATCCGCACGGCGCTCCAGCACAATCGAGACCACGCTCTTGACCAACGCCGCCATGGGAATGGCAATAATCACACCGATAATGCCCCATAAACTACCGAACACCAGAATCCCCACGATAATGGCAATCGGATGCAGATTAACGATTTCAGAGAACAGCCAGGGAATCACAACATTGGCATCGATAGTCTGCACAATGGCATAGGCTAGCACGCTATAGGCTGTGGCATCCGTCCAGCCCCACTGGAAAAACGACAGCAGAATCACAGGGAACGTGACCACGGCTGCACCCACAAACGGAATCCATACCGAGATGCCGGTCAATACGCCCAGCAACACCGCATATTCATGACCCATCCACCAGTACACCAGCCACATGGATATGCCGACCAGAAATGCTTCCCAGAACTTGCCGCGAATGTAGTTGCCGATCTGCGTATCCAACTCGGCCCATACGCGCTGCAATAAAGAACGCTCGGTAGGCAGAAACTGCTGTCCCCAGGCAATGATCTCTTGTTTATCCTTGAGGAAAAAGAACACCATCACCGGCACCAGCACAGCATAGACCAGCAGGGTGATCATGCCCGGAATCGAAGCGATGGAAAAACTCAGCAGCGCCCCACCCCACTCCTGCATCTTTGCCGCTAGCGCAGCGATTATTTTTTGCAAATAACTCGGATTAATCCATTCTGCATGATTGGCCTGCAACTGTTGAAGCATTTCACGGATTGACTGCACATATTGTGGCGCATGTGATACCAATCGTCCGATCTGTTCGGTCAACACCGGCAACACGGCCAACAGTGTAAACAGCAACAACAGTAGCGCCCCGCCTCCGGTAACAGCAATCGCCAACATGCGCGGAAACTTGCATCGGGTCAGCAAATCCACGACCCCGTCCAGCACATAAGCCAGCGCAATGCCCAACAACACCGGCGTCAATACCGGACCAAGCAGCATCAACAGGATAAAAATAACCAGCAGCGAAACCAGCAGCATAACCAACTCGGTATCTGCCAGTTTTTTCTGCCACCACTCGTTTATGATAAACATGATTCCTCAGACCTGCCCGGCGTCGCAGCCCCAAACGCAACCAGAAAAGCTGCAGCAATCGCCGCAAACATGTGAATCAATGCACTGACGCCGTGCCAGATGCCAAACAATTTACGCTGCGGATCATCGTCTGCCACCAAATCAATCGGCCCCATTTGCGCTTTCAGGTCAGCAATCACCGGTGTAACACCATATTCATTGCCCACCACCAACACAGCCACAAGCAATAACAACGACCAGCGCAAGCGGCCAATCACTGTGCCGGATTTACGCATTCTGAGCCAAAACACCATCACGGCAGCAGCCAGAAACACGATCCCCATATTGGTCACATGAAAAACAGCACCAGCCAGCGAACCGGCCAGCGCATGCGAACCCGCCTTGGCAAACAACACCGGTACCACCACATAACCGCTTACCACAAGCAGCCCCAGTATCAGCGCCAGACACAGGCGAACCGAACCGATGCGGATACAATCAACCCTCACGCCTTACTCCTCACACCTAACCCCTCATGCCTTACACATACTCAATACTCTGAATCTCATACTCACGCTCACCGCCCGGTGCCTGCACAATCGCCATATCGCCCTCTTCCTTACCGATCAGAGCGCGCGCAATCGGCGAGGTGATCGAAATCTTACCCGCCTCGATATCGGCTTCATCGACGCCCACTATCTGATACGTCGTTTCCGTGCCCGCATCCATATCAATCAATTCCACTGTTGCACCAAAGACAATCTTTTCCGCCGTAATGGTGGCCGGATCAATAATATGGGCGCGCGCCAGTTTGTCTTCCATATCGGATACGCGAGCCTCATTCATGCCCTGATCTTCCTTGGCTGCATGGTATTCGGCATTTTCCGACAAATCACCATGCGCGCGCGCTTCTTCAATGGCGGCGACAATCTGATGCCTCTTTTCACCTTTGAGATAAGCGACAGTCTTTTTCAGGGTCTCTGCGCCCTGTTTGGTCATTGGAACACGTTCCATTGTTTCTCCTTGATGTATGTGTGAGGGGTGAGTTGTCAGGGGTGAGGCGTTAAAAGTTTTCACCCCTCACGCCTAACCCCTTACGCTTCATCCCCTCACAAACGATGATACTCCTGAATACTTTTGACAGCCGTTACATCCGAATGGCCGGCAATGGCCTGCGCCGCAGCAAGGCCACCTGCCATGGTGGTATAATAAGCGATACCGCGATCCAGCGTGGCTTGCCGAATCGATTTGGAATCCTTGATGGCCTGCTCGCCCTCGGTCGTATTGACAATCAGCGCGACCTCATCATTGAGCAGTCGATCGACAATATGTGGTCGCACCCCGTCGATTACTTTGGGTACGCTTTCCGATTGTAGTCCGGCTTCGTTCAGGGCCTGGCAGGTGCCGCTGGTGGCCAGCAGTTTGAACCCAGCTCCGGCCAATAAGCGCCCCACTTCAACCGCTGCCGCTTTATCCGTTTCACGCACTGAAATAAAAGCCGTACCGGATTCGGGTAGTCGCACACCGACGCCGAGTTGTGCCTTGGAAAAAGCCGCCGTAAAACAAGCCGCAATGCCCATCACCTCACCGGTCGATTTCATTTCCGGCGACAGCAGCGGATCAACCCCCCGGAATTTCACAAACGGGAACACAGCTTCCTTGACTGCCTTGAACGTCGTCGGTTGCGGAATTTCATCAATGCCCAACTCATCCAGCGACTGCCCGGCCATGATTCTGGCGGCAATTTTCGCCAGCGGTTTGCCCGTCGCCTTGGACACAAACGGCACCGTACGGCTGGCGCGCGGATTGACTTCCAGCACATACAGCGTTTCACCCTGCAAGGCGAACTGGATATTCATCAATCCCTTCACATTCAGCGCCAAACCCAATGCTTCGGTCTGACGCGTGACCTCAGCAATCATGGCATCAGAAATCGAATGCGGCGGCAAACAACAAGCCGAATCGCCCGAATGCACGCCAGCCTCCTCGATATGCTCCATGATGCCGCCAATCACCACGCGTTTTCCATCCACCAGCGCATCCACATCCAGTTCAATGGCGCAATTCAGGAATCGATCCAGCAACACCGGATGATCGGGAGAGGCCTGCACGGCCTCGGTCATATAACGCAGCAGTCCTTTTTCATTGTGGACAATCTGCATGGCTCGGCCGCCCAGTACATAGGAGGGGCGCACCACCACCGGATAACCGACCTCATTGGCCACGGCCACCGCTTCTTCGGTTGAACGGGCGGTGCCATTTTCCGGCTGCAACAAATCCAGGTCATGCAATAATTGTTGGAAACGCTCGCGATCTTCGGCCAGATCAATCATATCCGGACTGGTGCCGATAATCGGCACGCCGGCAGCTTCCAGAGATTCGGCCAGTTTCAACGGCGTCTGGCCGCCAAACTGTACAATCACCCCGGTCGGTTGCTCGACATCCACAATCGCCATCACATCTTCATAGGTCAGCGGCTCGAAATAAAGGCGATCTGAGGTATCATAATCAGTCGAAACCGTCTCCGGATTACAGTTGACCATAATGGTTTCATAACCATCTTCTGATAATGCAAAAGCGGCATGCACACAGCAGTAATCAAACTCAATACCCTGCCCGATTCGATTGGGGCCACCGCCGAGCACCATGATTTTTTTCTTATCCGTTGGCCGCGCCTCGCATTCATCCTCATAGGTTGAATAGAGATAAGGCGTATGCGCTTCAAATTCAGCCGCACACGTATCTACCCGCTTGAATACCGGCTTTACGCCCGCAGCCTGGCGAGCGCTGCGCACCGCGTATTCATCATTGCCGGTCAATTCGGCTAAACGCAAATCAGACAAGCCTTCGCGCTTGGCCTGCCTCCATTCAGCCGCCGAGATTGAATCCACATCGCGCCCGTTTAATGCTGTTTCAAGTTCAATCACCGCAGCGATTTCACGGATAAACCACGGATCAATACGCGTCACATCAAACACACGTTGTTCAGTCCAGTCGGCACGTAGTGCTTCGCCAACCCACCACAGGCGTTCTTCGCCCGGCACGGCCAGTTTCTCCTGCAAAAACCGATCTGCTTCTTCATCGACTGGAATGGTTTTATCAAAGCCGCATGTGCCAGTCTCTAAACCGCGCATGGCCTTGCCGAGGCTTTCGGTAAAGCTGCGCCCGATGGCCATGACTTCGCCGACTGATTTCATCTGGGTGGTTAAACGACAATCCGCGCCGGGAAATTTCTCGAATGCAAAACGAGGCAATTTGGTGACCACATAATCGATGGTCGGTTCAAAAGCGGCGTAGGTTTCTCCGGTAATGTCGTTGCGGATTTCATCCAGCGTATAACCCACCGCCAGCTTGGCGGCGATTTTTGCAATAGGGAAACCGGTCGCTTTGGAAGCCAGCGCGGATGAACGCGACACACGCGGATTCATCTCAATAATAATCAAGCGGCCATCGACCGGATTAACGGCGAACTGTACATTCGAGCCACCGGTCTCCACACCGATTTCGCGCAGGATGGCAATCGAGGCATCGCGCATGCGCTGATATTCCTTGTCGGTCAGCGTCTGGGCTGGCGCTATCGTAATCGAATCGCCGGTATGCACGCCCATTGGGTCAAGGTTTTCAATCGAGCAGATAATCACGCAGTTATCGGCATGGTCGCGCATGACTTCCATCTCGAATTCTTTCCAGCCGATAATTGATTCTTCTACCAGAATCTCGTCAGTCGGCGATGCATCCAGGCCGGATGCGGCAATCTGTTCAAATTCTTCGGGGTTATAGGCTATGCCGCCGCCGGAACCGCCGAGGGTGAAAGAAGGCCGGATAATAATCGGATAACCGAGCTCAATCGCCAAATCTCGCGCTTCCGGCATCGAATGGGCAAAACCGCCGCGCGCCATTTCCAGACCAATATGATCCATAGCCGCCTTGAAGCGCTCGCGATCTTCAGCTTTATCGATTGCATCAGGCTGCGCGCCAATCAAATGGACGCCGAATTTTTCCAGGATACCGTGCTTGTTCAGACTCAACGCACAATTGAGCGCCGTCTGCCCGCCCATGGTGGGCAGGATCGCATCAGGGCGTTCTCTTTCAATAATCTTCGCCACCACTTCCCATGTGACAGGCTCGATATAAGTGGCATCGGCAAATTCAGGGTCGGTCATAATCGTGGCCGGATTAGAATTCACCAGCACCACCCTAAACCCCTCTTCTTTCAGCGCCTTGCAGGCCTGAACGCCCGAGTAATCAAACTCGCAGGCTTGCCCGATCACTATCGGGCCAGCGCCAAGAATCATAATGGATTGAATATCAGTTCGACGTGGCATGCGGCTCTATCACTCCTGA
>CAYUBK010000083.1:0-8605 GCA_964442955.1 uncultured Zetaproteobacteria bacterium
AACCGTGGACTGTCTATGGGGTATTGCCGACCCACTTATCCACCTCATCGCTGCAAGTATCGGATGTCCAGAACTCACTGATTGCTTTCGTGATCATGTATATGCTGATGTTTGCCGTGGAGCTGTTCCTGATGTTCAAATATGCGCGCATTGGCCCGAGCGCTTTGCACAGTGGCCGCTATCACTTTGAGCAAGGAGTTGCATGATGTTTGATTATGAGACATTGCGTTTGATCTGGTGGTTGTTGATTGCCGTATTGTTGTTGGGTTATGCGATTATGGACGGCTTTGATCTCGGAGTAGGGACGCTATTGCCGTTCGTTGCCCGGACTGATGATGAACGCCGGGTGCTGATCAATGCGATCGGGCCGACCTGGGATGGTAATCAGGTGTGGCTGGTGCTGGGGCTCGGTGCGATATTTGCGGCCTGGCCGGCTGTCTATGGGGCTGCTTTTTCGGGTATGTATGCAGCCATGCTGTTGATGCTGTTTGCCCTGTTTTTGCGTCCGATCGGATTTGACTATCGCAGCAAAATCGCTTCGCCTGTGTGGCGGTCATTCTGGGATTATGCACTGTTTTTCGGAGGCATGGTTCCAGCTGTAGTGATGGGTGTTGCCTTTGGTAATTTATTGCAGGGTGTACCGTTTCATTTCGATGAGAATTTTCGCAGCTTCTACACAGGAAGCATGGCTGAACTGTTGAATCCGTTTGCATTGTTAGCCGGTCTGGTATCGCTGAGCATGCTGGTGATGCACGGTGCCACCTTTTTGCTGATCAAAACCGAAGGTGTGTTGCAATACCGGGCTTTGAAAGCCTCCAGAGGCGCGGCCATTGTTACCATATTATTGTTTGCTGTGGCCGGTATCTGGTTGATGACGGGAATCGCAGGCTTTCGGCTGGCCGGAGCGGTGAATCATTATGCCGGATCGGCACCGTTCGGTTTGAATGTGGTACATGAAACCGGGGCATGGATGGCGAACTTCCGTGATTATCCATGGATGTGGCTGGCGCCGTTATTCGGTATGGGTGGCGCATTGATGGTGGTTATCTTTGGAGATCGTAAACCCGGCATGAGCTGGATTGCCAGCAGCGTATCGGTTGCCGGTATTGCTGCCACTGCCGGCTTGTCGATGTTTCCATTTGTGTTGCCCTCAAGCACGCACCCATCCCAAAGCCTGCTGATGTGGAATGCCACTTCGAGCCAACAGACGTTGTGGCTGATGTTTCTCGCTACAGCTATATTTATCCCGTTGATCGTGGCTTATACTTCATGGGTGTTCAAAGTTTTACGAGGCAAGGTGACGGTGGAGCAGATCAGGGATCAGCAGCACACAGCTTATTGATATGCATTGTTTATCAATAAATGATGCATAAGAGGAGAAAGAAATGTGGTATATCATCTGGATTTTGGTCGCTTCGCTGGCGGTATATGCAGGGGTGCGCTCGGCCAGTAGCATTGATTGAACGGCTTATGTTTTTACGGCTAATGTCTGTCGGATTTGATAGATGAGCTTGTGGGTGATTGCTCTGGCACCGTTGATTGGCATATTTCTGGCCATATTCGGTGCCGGCGGAGGTATGCTAACCGTCCCCTTGCTGGCGCACGGTGTGGGTATGCCCTTGAAAAGCGCCATTGCAGCAAGTTTGTGGATTGTCGTGGCGGTAAGCATGATAGCCCTGATTCGGCAACGGGCATGGAAGCAGGTTCAGCCGAAACTACTGGCTTATTTTATGGCCGGCGGTGTGATTGGTAGCTGGTTCGGGGCGCATGTGGGGCTGGCGATTTCAGATGCCGTGCAGGGGGTGATGTTTGCCCTGTTGGTCTGGTTTGTCGCATGGTGGATGTTTCGGCAAGGTAGTGTTGATGCATCATTAGCAAGTCAATCGCAGCCATGCCGCTGTGTGCTGACGCTGGCGGTTGGCATGGCCTTGGGCGTGGTCACAGGCGTACTCGGAGTCGGCGGTGGTTTTTTGATTGTGCCGGCATTGATCTGGCTTGGCGTGTCGGATTTTAAGGTGGCCGTCAGCCATTCATTGATACTGATTGTTATCAATGCATTGGTCGCAGGTACAACCTACCTGGGGCGGGTTGAATTGGCCTGGCAGCCAATGTTCTGGATCACCGCCCTGGCGGCAACAGGTTGTCTGGCAGGTAGCGCGATGTTAAGTCGTTTTACAACAGCCAGTCTGCAGAAGGCGTTCAGCCTGTTGTTGCTATTGGTTGGATGCATCATGTTGTATGATGCGATTGCATTGTAATTGTGGATTGTGTGAGAAATAAAACAGAGAAAAATCGGAGGCAATATGAGCAATGAATATAAACAACTGACGACTGAATTATCCGCCAGTATTGGCGGTATTCGTAAGGATATTCCGGATGTAATGAAGGGTTTTTCGGCTATGGCCGGAGCAGCGCTGGAAGACGGCGCACTAAGCAAAAAAACCAAGGAGTTGATTGCCCTGTCCATTGGCGTGTCCGGGCATTGCAAGGGCTGTATCGGATTTCATGTCAAAGCACTGATTGGACTCGGCGTGACGCGAGGTGAGCTGGCCGAGGCATTGGGTATGGCAATCTACATGGGTGGCGGCCCGTCACTGATGTATGCTGCTGAAGCAATGCAGGCATTTGAGGAGTTTTCCGAATCATGAAGCGCTTCATATCGTGGTTACACTGCCCGTCCATGGGTATGTTACTCATCGCGGCTGTGCTGCTGGGCTCGATGCCGTTGACGCCAGAGCCGCATTTGTTTGAAAAAGTGCGCATGCTGATGAATGGCACTCTGGTCAAGCCGGTCGATATCTTTGACCTGTTCTGGCATAGCTGGCCGATCCTGTGGATTATCCTGCGCGTGCTGACACCGGGAGCGGCGGGGCAATGCAGTATTCCGGATAAATCATGATGCTGGCGCTTGATATCGCTCTGTTTGCGGCCATCGCAACGCTGTGCTGGCAGGGTTATCATAAGCGCAGATTATGGTTTGTGGTGCCGGTATACCTGTGGTTGAAGTTGGGCAAGGGACGTGGCTTCTGGATGCAGTTTCTTGTTTTCGGACCGGTCACTGTCATTGGCCTGCTGATATGCCATTGGATCAACACGCATGGCTGGCATGCCACTGCCGCCGGAGGCATTCTATTTGGCATGACGCTCGGTTTGGAAGCAATGCGTATTGCTGAGGAAGAACAGAGGTGGAAAAGAGAAAAATGCGACGTGGAGCTGGAACAATGAAAAAGAGCCTGATGGTATTCATGTTGTTATTCAGCTCCAATGCCTATGCTGAAACTCTGCCATTTGATCTATCCATAAAGAGTGCTTTGTTGAACCTGCACCGTTCACTGGCCTTAAGCGATATTGGTGAGGGTAAAACAGCCATTCATTTTGACTTCAAAGATCAGGCTGGCAAAGCCTATACATTTGATCTTAACTATAAGGCGTTGCCTGCCAACCGCTCATTCCCGTCCAACCTGGATATCACGCTGAAAGATGCACAGGGGGAAAAACTGGGCTATCTATTTTTTGCCTTGAATCAGGTGAGTTTTTTGAAGCGTATGGGGATATTCGGGTTAAAGGTGAAAGTTGGTGATGATCTGCTAGATGTCCGTTTCAATTTCGACCCTAAGGCCAGCGGAAATTTGTATGTTTCTGAACTCGGTCAGGAGCGTTTTGTGCAGGATACGTTAGCCCAGGCATTCTATTTTCAGATGATTCGCCCGGTTGTGTTGCCACAGGTGAAACCCGGCCTGCGCTCCATTACCTATCGTCTGGATAAGAAACCTTATGGTGTTAATTTTAGTCTTAAAGATCAGGCAGATGGCATCGTTCAGTTCCAGTATAACTTATATGATGAAAGAAAGAAACAAACGCATTTACTGGAACGTATTTATTTTCAGGCGGGCAGTTTGGCAACCTTGCGAGAAGCGATGTTCGCGGGTAAATATTTTCATCCGAAAGATGGCGTATTCAAACTGGTGTTCTACCCGGCTATGGGTCAGACCGCTCCAACATCCATGAAACTCATAACAGGGGAAACATCATGAAACGATTGAATCTGGTAATATTAGCTTGCTGCCCAAGCCTTGCGCTGGCTGATCCGCTGGATACCGGCGAGGCCTATACCACACGATCCGGGCCACCACAGTGGATGGATAATATTGACCTGAGTTTGTTGTTGGTCGATTATGGTATTTTCGCGCTGACCCTGATTGGGCTGGGCTGGTTATTATTCAAGAAACCGACCTATCTGGCGCGTCTTGAAGCTGTAGTTCGCGCCCCATTCGCCGCTATTTTTGTCGCCGCGAAGCGGGCCGGGGGCGTCACCGAGTTTATGCTGCAACTATTCGGAGGCATTGCCGTATTTATCAGCCTTGGCGCTTGGATATTCTTCTGCCAATGGCTGAAACATATCGGGCTCGGAGCGCTTGCCATGATCGGTCTGGCATTTGTCGCCCTGATGCTGGTGCGGCTGATTAAGGGCAATGAACGTGAAGTGCCTGCACCATAAGGTTCGATATCCATTTCGAAGAAGGTTTAAGCCGGTGAAAAGGCGCGCGATATCATCAAGGCGTATGCGTTGTAAGGCCGATTTTAGCAGCCTTCATTGTATGCATGAAAGGCACACTTCTTGCTAGGCTTCTTATTCAGTCCGAAACTAAAGAAACATCATATTTTGCAATGTTCGGCAATATATAGGCTGTTGAGTTGCAGCTGTTGAGAGTGGCCATTGAATGAGCTGTTTTGGTTGCGCGCAACGGCGTAAGTTTCAACTGGCTTGTGTTGCGTAGCTATCCGGTGCAAGTGTGGTTTCACCAGGGAGATGTAGAATGAATGATGGACATAAAGAGATTCTAACGCTGTTTGCCAGCTTATCCGAAGGGGATTTTACATGCCGCGCCAAAGGTGATGATGAACTGGTTCGACAAGCCAACCGGTTGGCTGAACAGTTGGAAAATCGCATGCTGGAACAGCTTGACGATATGGTCGGCATGACCATGAATGCATTTGAAACGACGATTACCATGGGGCGGTTAGAGCAGGATATTAGCCGTTTGGATGACCGGGCCATTGCGATGGCCAGCGCCAGTGAAGAGATGAGTGCCAATGTGACCCACGTGGCGGAGCGCACCGATCAGGCCAATATCAGTATTATTGACGCCAACCAGCAGAGCCAGGATGCCAGTGAAGCGGTCTCGCATGCAGTGGATGCGATGGATAATATCAATCAGCAAGTGCATCAGGCTGGCGAACGTGTGCAGGCATTGACGGAGGCCTCCAGAGAGATCAACGGTATTTTGACTGTGATTAAGAAGATATCCGACCAGACCAATCTGTTGGCCTTGAATGCAACGATTGAGGCCGCACGAGCCGGTGAGGTGGGCAAGGGCTTTGCCGTGGTCGCCCACGAGGTTAAGGAACTCTCCCATCAGACCAAGGAGGCGACAGAAAATATCGTCGATAAAATAAAGCGTATTCAACAGGATGTTTCGGCTATATCTGAATCGATGCAAGGCATTACCGAAGCGGTCGGGCAGGGCGGTCGGGATATGGGCAATGTGAATGAGCGCATGGGTGAGATGGCAGAGGCATTGCAGATGATTGCCGGTGAGGTGGATCAGGTTACAGGAGCCATGCAGGATCAGTCCGATGCTTCGCAAGAAGTGGCTGTGTCGGTCGCTGAAACATCGACCATGGTTAGCAATGCTCGTCATGTGGTGGATCAAACCCTGAAAGATACGGATGCGATGGAGGGCAAGCTGGTTGCCGAAATTCAGGAATTTGCCAGTATGAAGCTAAACGGTGCAATTTTGAGGCTGGCCAAATCCGATCATATTTTGTGGAAGAAGCGTTTGATTAATATGATTTTGGATCGTGGTGAAATTGAGCTTTCCACCGTGGCCAGCCACCACGATTGCCGTCTGGGTAAATGGTACGATACACTCGGCAATGAGGTTTATGGTCATAGTTCCACATTCAAACAACTGGCAGAGCCGCATGAGCAGGTGCATTCGCTGGGTCGGCGTGCAGTGGAACGTTATAATCAGGGTGACAAAGTGGGTGCTATCGCCGATGTTGAAGCCATTGCACCACTGTCTGAAACAGTTGTGGGCTTGCTGGACCGTTTGATTGAAGAGACGTCCCGCTAAGATTTATTTTCGATTTTATATCAAACAAAGGAGATATGATGACAAAAGGAATGAAAGATTTTGTGGCAGAAGCCAGAGCCAGGGTGGCGGAAGTATCCACTGAAGATGTGGCGGCATTGTCCGGCGGTTCGGTTTTATTGCTGGATGTGCGTGAACCGGGCGAATTTCAGGGCGGTTTCCTGCCCGGTGCTATCAATGTGCCGCGAGGCATGCTGGAGGCAAAAGCTGATCCGGCCATGCCACCGCACGATGCCAGGCTGGCAGATCGTGATCAGGCCATTATAGCTTACTGTGCCAGTGGCGCACGCAGCCTGCTGGCTGCATCCACCTTGTTGGAGATGGGCTTCACCAATATCAAATCCATGGCGGGCGGTTTCAGCACCTGGCAGCAGGAAGGGCGCAATAGTATTTATGAATAATGCAGGTTACCTGTCAGGCAGGCTGCAGGTAGACTTAATCCATGCATGATGAAACAACAGATTGTAATGGCAAAAACTAATATGTTGGAGATGCTTGAACAGCTTGTCAGTAAACATGGTGTGAATGCAATTGTGATTTTTATGATTGTCATGTTGGTTCCTGCCGTGATTCTTGCCCATGCAGGTATGTATGCTTTGTTGGAACGGGAACTCTATCCACAGTGGTATCTGATTGATGCTTTGCTCACGCTGATGGCCGGGCTTCCCGTTATTTCATTGCTGCTGCATTATGCCAATAAAATGAATAGCCAGAACTTGCCCTTGCTGATGCCTTATCCAAGGTGAAGGAACTGGAAGCGATTTTACCCATGTGTGCGGGTTGCAAAAAAATCAGGCATGATGATGGTCACTGGAGTGATCCTGATATTTATATACGTGAGCACACGAATACTCAGGTAAGCCATGGTTTGTGTGAAGCGTGCGTAGAAGCCACCCTCATTTCAAAGTGATTACTGTAACTGTAGCTCACCGATCGGCATCAGCCAGTCTGCATCAAAAGTCTACACAGACCGAGGTTCATGATTAGAAGCCATTTGAGTAAAATCCTGTTCCACCTGAAATCCGAGCGATTTTGCCTGACAAAAGGAGACTCTCTGTTTCATCAAGGTGATCAGGTTGTCCATTTTCATCATGTAACATCCGGGAAAATAAAGCTGACAAGAAATACAATCGAAGGTGGCCAGGCGCTTATTTATATGGCGCTGGCGGGTGAGACTCTGGCCGAGGCATCGCTGTTCTTTGATCAGTATCATTGTTCTGCAGTGGCTGATTCGGAGTCGGAGATTGTGGCTTACAGGAAGTCCACGCTACTGGCTCATCTCGACCAACATCCGGCTGCAATGAAGGAGATGCTGAAGCTGTTTGCCGGTCAGGTTCGTGATTTAAGAGCCATCAACGAAATCAAGAATATTCATTCTGCCAAAGAGCGCATTCTGGCTTTTATCCACCATGCTATGAATGAGCATCAGGAGCTTCATCTGTACATGTCGCTTAAAGATGTCGCTTATCAAATCGGTCTTGCCCATGAAACATTTTACCGGGAGTTAAAAAAACTCGAGCAGGCCAAGCGACTGATACGTAAGGATGGCTATATAAAGTTGCTATGACCGCACGGAGTAAGTCAAAATTTCGATTCAACATCCATCGAGCTGTGTAATACTCTGATGATTTCAACGATTCCTGTCGAGTCTTGTTTGTAAAAAATAATATGACTTCCCTGCGGGAGTTTACGATATCCAATCACAATTAAATCACATGATACGCCAATCATAGGATTTTCAGCAATGTGTGAAAAACACGCGTTCAACTGTTTGAGATAAAAATTTCTTTGTGCCATCCCCCATCGTTTTTGTGTAAATCGACCTATCGAAAGAAGGTCCTGTTCCGCTCTATTGGTGAGCCTGTATGTCGCCATTAATGTATTTCGTTATCGAGTTGCTGTATCAATTTTTCATAAGAGTAATCCGAAAAACCACTTGCCTCACCCTCTGCAAGCATGGTTCGAAGCGACTCCAGCCTGGCTTCATTGGATTCCAGTAATCGCAATCCGGCTCGTATCACTTCACTGGCTGATCCATAGCGCCCATTTTCTACGCTTTCTGAAACAAACGAATCAAAGTGATCGTTCAGAGTGATACTTGTGTTCTTAGCCATGATAGCGCACCTCATCAATACCGAATATTGGTATATTAGTGATTCATGCGATATAAATCAATATTGATGGTTACCGCGACACGCCTGAATCAGTAGAGAACCTTTTGGAGGTACGCCAACACCGAACTCGTGTTAACAGGCCCCCAGTACGTGGCGCTCTATATGATTTGAATCATACGAAACTTTTTCGGTTCGTCGTAGAGTACGGCAATCGGCGCGTTAGTGAAATGCTGGACGCGCACATGATAAAACTGAAAACCGGAGCAAGCTAATGAAACGAGTCATGATTTTATTCGGGGTGGTCTGCACATTGGGCATATCTATTTCCGTCTACGC
>CAYUBK010000084.1:0-8593 GCA_964442955.1 uncultured Zetaproteobacteria bacterium
CACTGGCCCGGTCAAAGAGTTCAGCAATATGCAGGGCTTCCATCACTTTAGGCTCGGAGCTTACATCCTCTTCATAGCCTTGTTTACAAATGGCATGCAGATGACCACGGGTCATGGAGTCTTGCGTAGCAAAGAGGGTAACCTCAACGCCTCTGGCAACGAGCCCTTCCGTGAGGAGGGAAACAACACGCTCCCAAGGACCGTAATGGCGCGGCGGAGTACGCCAGGCAACAGGTGAAAGCATAGCAACACGCATATTATATTCTCCGGGTGCTACATTAAGATCTTGCATCCGCCGCCCGTGCTGCTGCGATGGCGGCCATATTGACAATATCATCGACGCTGGCCCCGGTTTGAAGCACATGGGCCTGTTGCGGCAAACCAAGTAAAATCGGGCCTATTGCCGTACCGCCGCCGAGCTCGCGCAGCAATTTATAAGCGATATTGCCTGCCTGCATGGTCGGGAACACAAGCACATTGGCCGGTTCCCTGAGTTTGCTGAACGGGTATTGACCCAGAATCGCACCATTGACCGCAGTATCTGCCTGCATTTCGCCATCGACTTCCAAATGCGGGGACCGTTCATGCAATAAACGGGTTGCTTCAGCCACTTTTCGCGTTTCCGCATGGTCTGCACTGCCAAAGTTTGAGAATGAGAGCATGGCCAGACGAGCACAGCAACCCAGTGATGTGGCAGTATCCGCTGACAACTCGGCCAGTTCGGCCAGTTGTTCGGCATCCATATCCACATTCACCGTACAATCGGTGAGAAAATAGGCGCTGTTTTCCATAATCATTAAATACATGCCGTAGACATGGTGTTGGTTGCCGCTGGCATCATGTCCAAGTACTTTAAGCATTGGCCTGAGTACATCTGGATAATGAGCGGTGCGGCCAGACAACATGCCATCGGCAAAGCCCTGGCGCACCAGCATGGCGCCAAGCACATTGATATCATTGCGCAGCATTTTGGCGGCGCTGTCAGGCAGGATGCCGTGACGTTGGCGTAAGGCATAATAAGCTGTTGAAAGATTCTTAAAACGGGCGTCTTCTGCCATCGGGTCAATCAGGGTGATGCCATCGATATCCAGTTGCGATTCTTTGCATACGCCTTCAACCTTATGCTGACGACCTATCAGAATGGGGGTGGCAACGCCGGATTCCTTCATTTCAATGGCGGCGCGAATCACCGTTTCATCCTCGCCTTCGGGCAACACCAAGCGGAGCGGATTGGTCTGCGCTTTTTCCATAATCATGCGCATAAACAATCGGGACGAATCAATACGGCCAGCAAGTTCCTGAGCATAGGCATTGGCATCCTGCAATGGTTTGCGAGCGACACCCGTATCCGTCGCCGCTTTCGCAACTGCAACAGGCACCACCTCAATCAGGCGCGGGTCGAACGGTTTGGGCAAAATATATTTGGGGCCGAAGCGCAGTTCATTAACGCCGTATGCTTTCAACACCGAGGCAGGAACATCCTGACGGGCGAGATTTGCCAGCGCATGCACGGCGGCGACCTTCATCTCCTCGTTAAATGTGGTGGCCCGGGCATCCAGCGCGCCACGGAACAGGAACGGGAAGCCCAAAACATTGTTAACCTGATTGGGATGATCGGAGCGACCGGTCGCCATAATCAGATCTTTTCGGGTCTGCATCGCCAAATCATAGGCAATTTCAGGATCGGGGTTGGCCATGGCGAAAATAATCGGACGCGCCGCCATCGTTTCGAGCATGGCCGGGTCGACAATATTGCCCTGTGACAGGCCGATAAATACATCCGCGCCATCCATCGCTTCAGCCAGCGTGCGTTCAGCACGATCGGTAGCAAAATACTGTTTATGGGGTGGCAGTTCTTCATTTCTATCTTTGGCAATCACGCCTTTGCGATCAAGAAAGAGAATATTTTCCCGCTTGGCGCCCAGTTGCTCGATCAGCTTCATGCAGGCAAAACCTGCTGCGCCAGCACCCAGGCAGGTGATTCTGACATCCTCAATCTGTTTATCCTGCAAAACCAGCGCATTGATAAATGCCGCAGCCATAATCACGGCAGTGCCATGCTGATCATCGTGCAATACCGGGATATTCATGCGTTTTTTTAATTCTTCCTCGATAATAAAACATTCCGGTGCTTTGATATCTTCTAGATTGATGCCGCCGAAGGTCGGCTCCATGCGGGCTACGGTTTCCACGATGCTCATCGGATCGCTTTCATCCAGTTCGATGTCGAACACATCAATATCGGCGAAGCGCTTGAATAATACGCCCTTACCCTCCATCACCGGCTTGCCTGCCAGTGGCCCGATATTGCCCAGCCCCAGCACAGCCGTGCCATTGGTGATGACGCCAACCAGATTGGCGCGGGCGGTATATTCGTCCGCCAGTTCCGGATTTTCCTCAATGGCCAGACATGGTTCAGCCACGCCCGGGGTATAGGCCAGCGCCAGATCACGTTGGGTAACGCACGGCTTGGTCGGCTTGATACTGATTTTTCCCGGCGTTGGTGAACTGTGGTATTCGAATGCTTCCTTGCGCAGTGTTTCTTTTGGCATTTGTGACCCCTTTGGCTACAATCATCCTGGACGTCAGTCAGACTTAGGGTGATCGTGAAGGGCAAGCATAACGCCGCTGGGCTTTCGGGTCATGGAGGGAAATATGAAAATAGGTTTTGCCGGTGCTGGTGCGGTTGGCTGTCACTATGGCAGCAAACTGATTCAGGGCGGTTTCGAAGTATTATTACTGGCTCGCGGGCAACATTTGGCAGCGTTACAATTGAGCGGATTAAGACACGAATCGGAAGGGGCGTGCAAACAGATTCCAGTTCAGGCGACCGCAGAAATCGCTCAACTTAAACGTTGCGATATTGTAATACTGAGCTGCAAAATGACCGGCTTAAACGACATGATTGGCGCACTCCAACAGAACATTCATTCCGAAGCGCTGCTCGTAACATTGCAAAACGGCGTTGAAGCGCCGGATATGCTGGCGGCTGCCTTTCCCGGACATGCCGTTGCCGCGGCAACCGCCTTTATCGGGGCGCGACTGGAGCTGCCCGGCTACGTGATTCATTCGGCTGCCGGTGGCCTGCGTATGGGGTTGTGGCAACAGGGTTACGGTGAAAAACATCTGCCAGCACTGGTTTCGGCATTCCAGCGTGCGGCTGTGCCGATTCGATTGGATGAGGATCCGGCGGCCATGCTTTGGCGAAAAATGTTGTGGAACTGTGGCTTTAATGCCATCACTGCCATCACTCGCCGCTATGCCAGCGACATCGCAGCCAATGCCGAAACGCTGGCCATCGTATCGCAGGCGATGCAAGAGACTGTAGCGCTTGCCCGTGCGCTGGGTATTGCCATCGGTGAGGAAGACATCCTAAAACACATCGAAGTAACGCTGGCTATGGGGCCAGTGAAAACCAGTATGTGGCAGGATATCGAAGCAGGCCACTGCACTGAAGTGAACTCCATCAATGGCTATGTGGCAAAACAGGCTAAAGCAATGCACTTGTATGCTCCCGCCAACCGAATGTTGACGAGTCTTGTCCACGCCATCGAAAAAACGTAACAAATCAGCGGCACCCTGAACACAGAAAGGCTGCCGAATAATACAATATATTCTGCTGTGTCACTTTGAGCCAATCTGAAATAATGTGATGCAGGTCACATTATTGCCTGCCGCCACGCACATGTTCGGAACATACCCAGCACGGAGGCGCACTATGGCATCTATCCCACATTTTGAAGACAACCATAAATCGATATTCAGCGAGAAGACCCGTCGAAAGTTATCCGTTGCACTGCTTAGCCTGACTGGTGTTGCCTGCCTAGCGTTGTTGTTCATGCTGGGAAAAAGCATGTAAGCACCAAAACGTCAGTCGGGCAGGTTTTCCGGCCTGCCCCGCTTATGTCAGAGGCTTCGGCTCGCCGAACAAATACCCCTGCATCGCATTGATGCCGATCTTTTCCAGACTCTTGAGCTCTTCTTCCGTTTCAACATGTTCGGCAATAACCTGCACATCCAGGCCATGGGCAATATCAACCACGGTTTGCAGGAAGAAACGGTTGTCGCCATGCTCGGCAATATTACGGACATAACTGCCATCGAGCTTAATATAATCCAGCTTCAGCCGGCGTAAGGTCTGGAATGAACTCAGGCGCGTACCGAAATGTTCCATCACAACTGCACCATCGTAAGCATGTACAAGATCAATAAATGATTCGGCAGCATCCAGACATTGCAACAGGCCATATTCAGTGATTTCAAAACACATCAGCGATGCCGCCGTTTTGTGGCTATCCAAATGGATTCCCAGCCAGCGCATAAAATCGGAATCACCAAGAGATCTGGCTGAAATATTGACACCAAGTTTGCTGATATCAGCTTTGCTTACGCCAACAGCGCCGACTGCATCCCGTTCAAGAAACGGGGTAACTTGCTCGATCACGAAGCGGTCAAGCCTGCCATTCAAATCCAGACGTTCCGCCATCGAGGCAAATGAAGCAGGCGATATAGAATCTTCGGCATCATTCCGGATGCGAATCAACACCTCGCGATAAATTTGTTCGCGTTGTTGATTAAGTACATCCTGCGTCAGCAAGTGAATGCGTTTATCCGCCATGGCCTGCGTAACAAGCGCCTTCCATGCTTCATTTCCCATAACCTCGCTGTTGCGATTCAACATGGCGCAGGCATTGGCGCCCTGGTGCTCGGCCTGGGATAGCGCAGCATCCGCATCGGATAAAATCGCTCCACTTGAGCTGCTATCGCTGAAACAGGCAATGCCGGCATGGGCAATATCATCAATTTTTAGTGTAGTCGCCAACTCATTGATGGCTATGGCAAGCACTGTTCCGAATTCGGCTGCATCATCCGCATGTAGCAACGGTAACAAAATGGCAAAGTCGGTGCCGGTTATTCTGGCTGTGGTCGCATCATGAAAAGGCTCGGCAAGCCGGTTTAATGTGTTACCGATTTCAACCAGCAACGCGCTACCGGCCGGATGCCCGAATTGCTGGTTATAGTCGGCAAAATTCTTCATGCGAATCACTACCAGTGCGCCCGAACCACCACTCTCTTTATCCCGAATAATTTGGTCCAGCCGGGCATCAAACCCCTGGCGGTTTATCAACCCGGTCAAGCCATCGTAGTGGGCCTGCCGACGCAACTGCTCAGCGCGCTCACTGAGTTTTCCTATCAAACCTTCTATCTTGGCCGACATTTTATTCATGGCCAGCACCACGCGTTTCAGTTCACGTGTACGCGGGATGTTCTCCACAATCGGAAATTCGCGTTCGCCAATCGCCAGTGCCTGCTGCTCGACTGCATTCAGTGGTCTGAGAATAGCCTTGAGAATCACCAGCACCACAATAAGAGAAAGGCCAAATGCCAGCAGCGACCATTGCAGCATCCCTATGGTCATATCCCATAGTTTTTTATAAGCAAAACCCGGATGCGCCAACAGGATGATGCGTCCGGTTTGCAACCAGCCGGTGGTAATTACCGATTCGGCTTTGGGTGTTTCCAGCGCCAGGTGGCTGATAAACCAGGTTGGCACCCCTTCGATGCGGGGTGTATTTTGCCGTTCGATGTATACCTTGCCGGTCATCGACTGCAGCTTCAATGATTTATAATAACCGCTATCGAATACTGCATTGACCATGGTATCCATAGCCGCGATATCCTTGTTTTTCATATGAGGCGCCAGCGACAGGCCCAATGCATCAGCGCCATTCTGGGTTTGCGTGGCCAGTTGCAGCATCAGATAAGAGCGTGTGTTTTCTACGCTGATCCAGAATATGCCCGAAAAAATCAGCATAAATGTCACAAAAATAAGTAAGATGAGTTGTCTGGATAAGGTCATCATGATTACCTGCCTTGCATGTTCCGGGCGGTAAAACTTTGCCCGAGATTGCGTTCCTGCTTCATTCGTACATTCAAATCACGCCACAGATTGATACGCTGCGAACCACCGGCAACCCTGCGACCCTGGCCGCGTTCCTTGGACATCCACAGGTTTTTACCGTTAAAGCTGTAGACCGGCAACAAGTCATGCCGGCTCGATGCAGGGCGAATTTTACCAATCAAATTATCGAGAATTAGCGGTTCGCTATCCGGCGTTTCATAATAGGCCAGCACCATATGGGCCTGATTCAGTCGCAGCGCCTTCACATAGGTGATGCGGAGTTTTTCATCGGGCACACCCAGCTCGCGCAGGGTGAAATATTTAGCTATAGAAAAATCTTCACAGTCGCCGCCATTGGTAGATAAAAACTCCACCGGCGTAGCCCAGTAGTCATTCCGGTGCCAATGTTTTTTATCCGAGACAAAACGCATTCGATTGAAGAAATCATTGACGGCATGAATGGACGCCCATTCGCTATCACCCTTATGATTGACGATCAGGCGTTGCCATGAAGTTACCCGCTCTTTGGCCGCCAGGCCGAATTGCGAACCAATGCGGCTCAAAAACTCGGGGGAGAAACCAATATTGCCTGCCATTGATATGGCGATGACAAACAGTATCGACAAAAACATTATCGGCCTGCTAACCTGAAGCCACGGCACCCGGTTCTGTGCCATTATGCTGTATCGCAGCGTCGCTAACATACCGGGGTTTGAATGGTGCAAGCAGGACGTTCAGGCATTTGATTTTTCATAAACCAAGCAGAGCAAAATTCAGGCCAACCTGATCATTTGGATTAGAGATATCTCCATCAGCATTCGCATAGCCTAGGGTCGAGGATTTCATGTGATGAATCGGGAAAATCGAGATGCAACGCTATTTTTTAAGCTTCTAGCAGGGAAAATTGAACCTTGTCGTAATAATCACTCGCCATAGCTGCCTTTAATTCGCCCGTGTCGAAAGTTCCATCAGCCATGCGTTTTTGCGTATTGGCGTAGAGTTCATTCAACAGCTCAGGCACTTCCTGACGAACAATCTGAATACCTTCAGCGTATCCAGGCCAAGGTAGTCATGCACAATGCGGTTCCTCAGACCTTTTATTTGTTTCCAGTCTATGCTGGAGGCATCCATCTGAAAATCATCACTCAATTTGCTACTTGTTTCTCCTATATGGGCAAGAAGGTTCAATACGGCATTAAAATTCAACTGGTCATTCAGCTTGTAGAATGCTTCGGCATCATCCACATCCCGGCTGAACACCATGATTTTCTCCAGCGATTCCAGCATGGTAAGCAGGTGCAAAAAAATCGTTGTGTTTATCCCGCAACATAGCGCATATCCTTCTGTGCACGGTAGATCACAATCGGATTGGCAAAGCGTTTAAGCATGATATCAAGTCGATTGTCCACCAGACAACTTAGCGCATCTTTGAAGCGCATGGCATCTTCAAGGGACAAGTCATCTTCAATCAGCAGATCAATATCATTTGACGGCTCATTCCGGGCAAAGGAACCGAACACGGCCAAATGGCGAATAGAAAAACGTTGCAGCACACCACTTTCCCGAATAACTGCTTCCAAATCTTCCACTGTACTCAAATGTTGCTGACTATTCATATCGTCACCCCCACAATCGTCATGGTATCATTCCCGAAGATATCCACCACTTTAACCGCAATCTTGCACCGTCCCGATGCGGCTTTAGCTGCGCTTAATATCGTGACCATGCGAGGCTAAAGCGGCACTCCCGTAATTGCATCACAGGATGCATCATGCGGTAAGGATATTTACTAGCTTCTCAAAACCAAGCTGCTGCTGCTCGCCGGTCGCCATATTTTTCAGAGTTACCACACCTGCCTGCATTTCATCTTCGCCGATCACGACAACAAAGCGTGCGCCTTCGCGATCTGCCGCTTTGAACTGGCGTTTGGCGCTGCCGCCGCCGCAATGGACAACACTGAAACCCTGTTGGCGTAGTTTGGCTGCCTGTTGCAACGACCAGGCAACGACCTGTTCACCCAACGCCACTACAGCGATATCCACACCAGCGGCTTCCGGTTCGCCCAACAACATGGTCAGACGCTCTAGCCCGGCGGCAAAGCCGATGGCAGTGGTGGCAGGCCCTCCCAATTCTTCGATTAAACCGTCGTAGCGGCCACCGGCCAATACCGTGCCCTGCGCGCCCAACTGATCGGTGACGATTTCAAAGGCGGTGCGATTATAATAATCCAGACCGCGCACAATGCGGGGATTGATGTGATACGGCACTTGCAGGGCGTCCAGGCCTGACTGCAATCCGCTGAAATGGGATTCGCATACTTCGCACAAATGATTTACCATTTCAGGCGCATCGCTCAGTTCGGCCTGACATGAGGCAACCTTGCAATCAAGTACGCGCATGGGATTTTTATCGATGCGCTCGTTGCATGTTTCGCATAATCGATCAACGCGTTCATGCAAATAAGCTACCAGCGCATCGCGGTAGGCTGGACGACAGGCCGAACAGCCCAGTGAATTGATTTGCAATTCCAAGCCGCCAATGCCCAACTCTGATAAAAAGCTGTGCGCCATGGCCAGAATTTCCGCATCTTCCAGCGGGCCATTTACCCCGAACATTTCCACACCAATCTGCTGGAACTGCCTTAAACGCCCTTTCTGTGGCCGCTCGCGGCGGAACATCGGGCCGATATAA
>CAYUBK010000085.1:0-8576 GCA_964442955.1 uncultured Zetaproteobacteria bacterium
CGACCCGTCGTCGTTTTCTGCCCAACCTGCAGCAGGTTCGTGCTGTCGTTGATGGTCAGGCGCGCAAAGTGAAGGTGTGCTCAAGCTGCCTGCGTTCCGGAAAAATCCAGAAAGCCGCCTGATCGGGCGCTGCTTTTATCGAATTGTTTTATTAAATTCCAAATGGGCGCCTGGAAACAGACGCCCTTTTTGTTTGCCGACTCGTTTTTGATTTCTCGCTTCTATTGGCATAGACCTGCCTGACGACACCTCGCTTTTTCGGCCTGGTTTTCCTTTGCATCCTTGGCGCCGACTGTGACGAGCAGGATGCACAAATGCCGCAGGCGCAGCCGCTGAATCGCTTTTAATTACCTGATTCGGGTAATCAGATCCATTTCGACCTTGGCCGCAAGTGGCAATGCAGCGACTGCCACCGTTGCGCGGGCCGGGCGATGTTCGCCCAGCCATTCAGCATAAATCTCGTTCACCAACGGAAAATCACCCATATCGGTCAGGAAAATATTCACCTTCAGAATGTCGTTTACCGCCACACCCGCCTCAGCCAGCACTGCACTCAGATTCGTTATCACCTGCCGCGCCTGCGATTGCACATCATCGGCAATCAGTTTCCCCTCTTCCGGTAATAAACCGATCTGGCCGGAGGCATATAATACACCGTTTGATACTACCGCCTGACTGTATGGGCCTACCGCTTTGGGCGCCTGATTCGAATGAATCACCGTGATTGAACTCATGTTTTCACTTCCTTACTTTTCTTTGTTTTTGGGGGAGGGGGTGATGCATGCTTGCGACTGAAAAAATCGCGCAAAGTTTCCGCCAGCGCCCGCGTTTCCGGCTTGCCGCTCAAACCCACCTGATTACGACGCCTGACGCTAACCACGCCATCAACCGACTTAATGGCGCGCAATACCCGAGCCAGATGCACGCGCCCCTCCACTTCCACCAAAAATAGTATTTCGGTCATGGCGCCGCCGCGCTGTTTCAGTTTGATATCTTCAATACTCGAATGCGCATCGGCAATGCATTGTGTGACAAGGGCAAGCATGCCGCGTTTGTTGCTGGAGCGCACTTCAATGCCGGTTTTAAACAACTGACCCGGTTGCACCTGCCATTCCACTTCCAGCAAATCGCTGCTTTTTAATTCGGCCACCTCGGGGCACTTACGATGATGCAACATCATGCCCTCACCCGAAGTAAAATGACCCAGCACCGGATCACCGGGAATGGGATGGCAACATTCGGACGCATGCATCAGCGCGCGCTTGATGCCCATCAGTTTCATCGGCAATGCACTATCCTGTTCCACAGCCTCAAGTAGCTTGTGAATTGCAATCTCGCCATGACCAAGACGCAATTTCAATTCATCCATATCAGCGCATTCCAGCTTCTTTAGCACGCTCTTGCCCACAGCTTCCATGCCCACCGAGTCGCGTAATACTTTTCCACCGAGTCGAATGCCGGACTCGCGTTCCTGCCGCTTGAACCACTGGCGAATAGACTGCTTGGCACGTGGCGTTCTGGCATATTGCAACCATTGCCGGCTGGGCGACTGATCCGGGCTGGTCATGATTTCAATCTGATCGCCATTCCTTAAGCGGGTGGAAAAATCTGCAATTTCGCCATTGATGCGCACACCAATACAGTGGTGGCCGATTTCAGTATGTACCGCATAGGCAAAATCCAGTGGCCGGGCACCACGAGGCAAGGGGAAAATATCACCGTCCCGGCTAAACACATAGACTTCCTGCACAAATAAATCGAGGCGCACGTTTTCGAGAAATTCGTCCGGGTTGTCCGTCTCTTGCAGCATTTCCGTTAACTGTTTAAGCCATTTGAAATCATCCTTGTGATCTGAGGAATCACCTTCCTTATAGGCCCAGTGCGCAGCGACGCCTTCTTCAGCATACACATGCATATCTTTAGTGCGAATCTGCACTTCAATACGAAAATTTTCCGGCCCGATCACCGCAGTATGCAAGGACTGATAACCATTGGGTTTCGGCAACGCAATATAATCCTTGAAACGGCCCGGTACCGGTCGATACAGGCTGTGCACCATCCCTAGCGCCTGATAACAGGTCGATAAATCCTCGACAATAATTCGGAATGCCACCAGATCAAAAATCTCGGTAAAATCAATATGCTTGCGCTTCATCTTTTCATGAATGCTATACAAGTGCTTCATGCGCCCCTGCACTTTTGCATGCACCCCCTGACGCAACAGCGCCTGCTGAATAATGCCCTCGAGCCGTTCACGGGTCTGATTCAAGCCTTCCAGTCGATCTTGCATTTCTATCATCAAGGACTGGTAAGCCTCAGCTTCCAGATGGGAAAATGCCAGATCTTCCATCTCCTGTCTGACCCAGTGTATGCCCAGTCTGTGCGCCAGCGGCGCGTAGATCTTTAATGTTTCTTCGCCGATCAACTGCCGTTTTTCTTCACGCATAAAACCCAGCGTGCGCATATTATGCAGTCGGTCAGCCAGTTTCACGATCAACACGCGCAAATCCTTAGCCGTAGCCAGAATCATCTTGCGGAAATTTTCAGCCTGTTTCTGTTCTTTGGAATTAAAATGAATCTGCCCGATTTTGGTCATTCCATCGACCAGGCGGGCGATATCAGCACCAAAATGGTGTTCAATATCGCCCAGCGAAACATTGGTATCTTCGACAGTATCGTGCAGCAAGCCGGTGATGATAGAGGATTCGTCCATACCGAGGCTGGCCAGGATATCGGCCACAGCCAACGGATGGGAGATATATGGATCACCGGAAATACGCATCTGGCCCGCATGCGCATGCGCAGCAAACACATAGGCGCGATTGATCCGATCAATATTGGCTTTCGGCGCGTAGGCAGCAACGCGCTCGGTAATTTCGAAAATGCGGCTCATGTCATAAAATGATTAAGTCGGTGATTGAATCGGCGATTCAATCAAGCCGGACAACATGGTCGCAGCATGGAATCAGGCGACCTGTTCATCCTCGGCTTCAAATGCAGCTACGCGGCGACGTTCCAGATCATCCTGTTCAAACAGTACATCCCAAGACACATACCCGTCACCCATTTCACGTAAAGCATGTACAGGGGGTTTATCTCCTTCTGCCCCCACCATGGTTGGCATGCCGCGCAAAATCTGGCGGGCACGGCGAGAAGCCAGCAACACCATTTCAAAGCGGTTGGGATAATAACGGATACAATCTTCAACAGTTACGCGAGCCATGCGGCTAACCTCCAGAAAAACAATGGCTTAAACACTAGGAAGCCAATCCTAAATTGCAATCATCTCGTAGTAACCCTGTCAGCCCCCCCTAATCCGGCACAGCCAAAACCATTCAACCCTGCACCACAAAGGTTCAAGCATTGTAGCTTTGCGACTGACGTGCCCCGTGCATAATAGCGCCATGAAAATCATTACAGCTAACCTCAACGGCATACGCGCTGCAACGCGTAAAGGATTCTGGGACTGGTTCGCCGATCAGGATGCCGACATCCTGTGTTTGCAGGAACTCAAGGCGCACGAACATCAGATCCCGCATGAAGCGCGATGCGATGGTTATCATCGGCAGTTTCACTTTGCTAAAAAACCGGGGTATTCAGGCGTCGCGCTCTACTCCCGCATGGAACCGGATGCGGTGCATATCGGATTGGGTTCCATTGATCCGGATACAGACTGGTTGCGCTTTGATGCGGAGGGCCGTTTTGTAATGGCGGATTTTGGCAAGCTGTCCGTTATTTCAGCCTATTTCCCCTCCGGTTCCAGTTCGCCCGAGCGGCAGGCGGGTAAGATGATATTTCTGGAACAGTTCCTCCCACTGGCAAAACGCTTGAAAGGTACGGGGCGTGAACTGATTGTCTGCGGTGATATGAATATCGCCCATCAGCGCACCGATCTGAAAAACTGGCGCGGCAATCAGAAAAACTCCGGTTTCCTGCCCGAAGAACGGGCATGGTTTGAGCAATGGTTACAATCCGGCTTTATTGATGTGTTCCGACAACGCTACCCAGGCAAAGAACAATACAGTTGGTGGTCAAATCGAGGCCAGGCGCGTGCCAACAATGTCGGTTGGCGCATTGATTATCATGTCTGTACACCTGAAATCGCTGCAAGTATTAAAGAACTCAGTGTTTTTACCGATGAATGGTATTCTGACCACGCTCCGGTCACAGCCATTTTCGGGAGGTAACGCTTGAGTAAGCTGATGTCAGCGCTGGATGACATACAACAGATAGTCACATCGCTGGCCAGTGTCGCCAGCAATGCGGAACAGGTGGACTTGCTTATCCTCGGTGGTGGGCGGGGTGGCTTGGCCATGCTTGAAGTATTGCAGCAGTACGACTGGATCAATATCCATGCCGTGGTTGATATGACGGAACATGCCGTAGCATTCCCTGCGGCCAGACAATCGGGCATTCATACTTCCATCGACAGCACGCTGACACTGGAACAATTTAACGGTGACATTGTCATTGATGTGACTGGCGATAAACGTATGGGCAAGAAAATTGCTCCAGGCCTGCTACTACGCCGGATTGATCTGATTTCCGGGAAATCTGCCAAGCTTCTGTTCGACCTGGTCACCGAACAACTTCGCAATGAAAAAACCATCCACAATCAGAGTACACGATTGAACTTGCTGGATAGCATGCTCAACATCACCATGCAGTTGGAAAATCGCCCTCCTCAAGCCGATGTGATCAATAATTCACTGATAGATTTATGCGCTCATATTCAGGCAGAAAAAGGCTTGGCAGTAGTGTTCAACCACGATAGATCGGGAGAAATCACCCACGCCGTTGGCACAGACAAACCTGCCTGCAACCTGCTTGGCTGCGCAGCTATTCAGACCGCATGCCGCAATCTGAATGAGCACCATCGATTTAAAAAGCTGGCCCAGCCAATTAATTTACATTGCTCTGAAGCCACCAGCGTTTTCAATGCCATTCTGCCTATTTGGCATAAGGATGGTCTGGCAGGAGCCCTGTTGCTTGATATCCCGGCCATTTTGACCCGCGAGAAACGTACATCTTTGAATATGGCTTCCATCCATTTGAATATGGCTGTAAAAACACTGGATCAGTATGAACAACTGGAAAAAATGGCTATTTTTGATGGGCTGACCGGCGCCTATAACCGCCATTATTTCAAGCAAAAAATTAAGAAAGAAGTCAGTCGAATCCGACGCAACCCGACTGCCACACTGGCATGCGGTTTTATCGATATTGACGATTTCAAACGGGTGAATGACGGTTATGGTCACCAGGTAGGTGATATTGCACTGAAGGAAATCACTCACGCAATTTTAAGAAGCATTCGCGATTATGATATTTGCGCCCGCTATGGGGGCGATGAATTTGTCATTTTGTTACCTGGTGATGCCCTGGAAATGCAAATATCGCTTGAAGAAATCGGTATGCGCATATTAAAACACGTCAATGAAATTCATATTGAGCAGGCTGCTGATCTTACTATCAGTGTTTCAATCGGCATGGCTCTGCTGTCCGCCCAAACCCTGGATAGTGAAACACTACTGAAGATGGCTGATCATGCCGTCTACCAAGCCAAGGAAGCTGGTAAAAATTGTCTTCACATTTATTCTGATGAACAGTTTATCTTCAACAACGGTAACAAATAACTCTTTTCTACCCTCTAGCCTGAGCTACGATTTTGAATCGTCCGCTCTTTTTCAGCTTCGCAAGCGTCAGTTCATTCCCCCATACGCAGCCTGAGTCCAGTCCAAGCACATGAGGCTGATTGGTAATCAGTCCCGCTGCCGCCCAATGGCCGTACACGACATTCGCATCACGCTGCCATTTTGCCCGTTTGTGTGCATACCACGGCCTGTCGCGATAACGACTGCTTTCTCCGGTACGCACATTCCAGTTAAATAATCCGTCACTGGTGCAAAAGCGTGTACGCGTCATCACAGCAGCGGCAAACAACAATCGCGATGGATCGCCTTTGTGCGGTTTCCTGGCCGGGAATTTCACATGATGCAATTGCCGGCAAAATTCTTTCCAGTGCTTTCCCTGCAATTCCGTTTCAATTTTCCGAGCCCGCTTTAACGCTTTTTTCAGAGTCCAGTTGGGATGCAATCCGGCATGTACCATGCACCAGTGCAATTTTGCATCATGGTGCAATATCGGCCTGAAACGGAGCCATTCAATCAGATCATCACAATCTTTAGCCTTGATAATCGGCATCAACGTATCACGCCGGTAACTGGAACCACCTGCAGCCAGTTCGAGCAAATGCAGATCGTGATTGCCCAGTACGCATACGCAGGCATCACCAAGGCCTTTGAGAAAGCGTAAGGTCTTGAGCGAATCCGGGCCACGATTCACCAAATCCCCGACACACCAGAGCGTATCTTTATCGGGATTAAATTTTACTTTTTTGAGCAACTTCCTCAGGGGTTTATAACATCCCTGAATATCCCCCACCGCATAAACAGTCATGGTTTGAGCCTAAACGTCCGTATCCAGTGCAGCCAGTAAATCCGGGATAAACTCGGCCAACTCAGCCACCATAATAGAAAAGTCGGCATCAAAGCGGCTGGCTTCATCATCAGCGGACTCCCCTGCCTCATCGACAATGGCCGAATCAAAACGCATGCGTTTAACCGACAGGTCATCCTGCAACACAAATGACAAATGCTCACGCCAGTTCATCGCCAGCTTTTTCACCCGTCGCCCGGATGACACATGCGCCCGCACTTCATCGGATGAAACATCGATATATTTGCAGCGCACTATCCCTTCCGCGCCCTCTCCCGCCTGTAGCTCGCATTCATCTTCCAGCGTAAATCCTTGCGGCCAGGCTTTATCATTCATCAGCCAGCGCGTCATCGCCGATTCCGGCGATTCTTCCGTTGCAGGCAGGACGACATTGAGCGTCCCCATGGTTTTGCGTAAGACTTCAATCAGTTCTTCGGATTTCTTAGCGCTGGCTGCATTGACAATCAGCCAGCCCTGCTTGGGCAAAATACAGGCATACGTGTGGCTCGCCCGCACCAGCGCTCTGGGCAGCAGTTTCTGCAATACCTGATCCTTGATATCGTTTTTTTCCTTGCGCCCGACAGGCCGCCCGGCCTCCTGCTCTATCCTGAACACCTCATCGGCCACCTGCTCGCGCACCAGCGAAGCCGGCAACACTTTTTCCTCACGGCGCAGGCAAATCATCAGCGCCCCCTGCGATTCATGCACCAGCATCTGACCACTGCGGCCCAGAGGTTTATCCCAGCCCTGACAGGCCATTTCCATCTGCCCGCAATCGCGCGCCTTTCGCCCTTCCAGTTTTTCATGCAACTGCTGCGAACTCAATTTGAAATCGTCTTCAAATTTATAAAATTGAACATTTTTAAACCACATGGATAGGCTGCCCTTGGAAGTTAAGATGTTGTGCTTGAATATATACATGGATCGCGAATGAACCACGTGGCGCAATGTAGCAAATACCCCGCACATCACAATCACGAATTGGACAAACCCGCAAACCATCGTTATTGGTGAAGCAGAGCTTGTCTTCAAGCTCCGGAGAGGTGTTTTCAGAAAGTTATCTCAATCCCATCCCTTAAAGAGATAATGCCGGGTAGAGGGTGTCCTGAATTTTGTGTAAACGGTCAAACTGACGGAGTATTCCGTCTTACTCAAAGGAGAGAGTATGATCGTTTCAAAACTACCCCCAGACCTTATTGATGGTCTGTTATCAGATCATAAAAAGCCCGAGGATCTTCTCGGCGAGAATGGAATTCTTAAACAACTGACCAAGGCCGTAGTTGAACGCGCGCTTGAGGCAGAGATGGAGCATCATCTTGGCCATGGTCGTCATGAACCAGTTACCAACGCGGCCGGGAACACTCGTAATGGCCGTAGTCGCAAGACATTGAAGGGCGAGTTTGGTGAGATGCCAATCGATATTCCCCGTGACCGAGATGGGGATTTTGAACCACAACTAATTGGGAAACATCAAACCCGCTGGTCAGGCTTCGATGATAAGATCATTTCCTTGTATGCCCGTGGTATGACTGTGCGTGAGATTAAGGGGCACCTGGAAGAGATGTATGGTGCGGAGGTATCTCCGGCTCTGATTTCCTCTGTGACTGATGCAGTAATGGGCGAAGCAAAAGCATGGCAAATGCGTCCACTGGATAAGCTATATCCCATCGTTTATCTGGACTGCATCCATGTCAAAGTACGCGATAACGGGATAGTGCGAGCCAAAGCAGTTTACCTGGCTCTTGGCGTAAACATGAATGGAGAGAAGGAACTGCTCGGTATCTGGATCGCCCAGACTGAAGGAGCCAGGTTCTGGCTACAGGTTGTCACAGAACTGAAGAACCGTGGCGTACAGGACATCTTCATCGCTTGCGTGGATGGTCTGAAAGGATTTCCCGAGGCCATCGAGGCTGTATTCCCGAAAACCGATGTTCAGCTCTGTATTGTCCATATGGTGCGTTACAGTTTGAACTTTGTTGCATGGAAAATGCGTAAGGAAGTTGCTGCTGATCTGCGTGCCATTTATGCCGCAGCGACAGTCGAAGAGGCTGAACTGCAAATGGATGCCTTTGAAGAAA
>CAYUBK010000086.1:0-8438 GCA_964442955.1 uncultured Zetaproteobacteria bacterium
TACTTCAGAAGCAATATCGCCACCCGGCACTGCCGCCATCAATACCAGTTTATCGCCGATACCGATACTGAGTCGGTCTGCCAGCCCGTCACCCAGCACCGCCGCCCGTTTATCTCCTGTTGGCAACCATGCGCCTGTCGAAACGAAGGTGGATAACCTGCTGATCTGCTTCTCGCCTTTCGGCTCAACCCCATAAATCAGGGCTCCTGCATTGGCACCGGCGCTGGAAGCGAGCCCTGAAACGCGTACGCGCCGCGTGACAGCCCGCACGCCACCCATATCAGCAATGGCATTCACCACCTGCTCCGGCGCATCCATACGTTGTGCCAGCTTGCGACTGTCTTCAAAACCTTTGGCATGAATCTGGATATGCCCGGTCATAGTCAGGGCGAAATTTGTTTTGATTTGCTGCATCCAGCCATCATCCATAGCCGATAAAAAGGTTAGCGCCGCAATGCCTATCCCGAGTGCAGCAGCCGTCAGAATCGTGCGCATCGGATGCAACCACAGATTGCGCCAGCCCAACTTCAGATAAATCGACAGGTTATCCATACATCACGCTCTGAGTATAAAATGAAAAGATTGAACCACAAAGGCACGAAGACACAAAGAAAACCAGACCATGTGTTCGTTCCCGGAATCAACAGCTATGCTTGCCTGATAAGCCCGTCTTAAGGGCTCGCTTACTTCGTGTCTTTGTCCCCCAGGGGATAATCTATTGCTTCGCAATTCACCTGATGTGTTCGTGGTGAAGGATGTTATCCATTTACACATGATGAATTGCCTCGATGGGTTCGAGGCGGGCGGCGCGAATGGCCGGCCAGATCGAGGCGGCTATGGCAGCCGCCAGCACGGCCATCACCGTATCCAGCAGGTGAACGGTATCGATTTCGGTATGCACCACCGGATTGAGATAGAAGCGGGCAACCGAATCCATTTGGCTGGAAAGGTCGATGCCTGTGCCATGAAAATAATTCACCAGCAGCAACCCGACAACAACGCCTGCCACAATGCCCGCCATGCCCAGCAACAACGACTCAACCACCACCATGGCCGCCAAACGCATACGCCCGCAACCCAGCGCCATCATCACCCCGAATTCGTGGATACGCTCCAACATACTCATCAGCACCGTATTCATAATGCCTGCCGCCACAATCACCAGCACGATGGACAGGAAGATATAGTAAAACGCGTTCTCCAACTCCACCCACTGCTTCATCATCGGATACATATCGTACCAGCGCAGCACTTCATAGGAGGCCCCGAGCTTTTCTTTCAATGCTGTCGTCACCGGCTCCAGTTGTTCCCGAGTCAATTGCACAACAATTTCAGAATGCCGCCCGTCCATGCCTGTCATCTGCTGCATAAACCCAAGCGGGATAATCGCCAGGCCGCGATCAATGCCCATTTCGCCGCTGGAAATAATACCGACCAGTTCCAGTTTTTCCGCCGCCAGCGAGCCATATCGGTCTTCGGTTAGAAATACCACATCGTCACCAAGACTCACGCCAAGGTTTCGCGCTGTTGTCTTCCCCAATACACATGCAGCCTCATTGTTATCCTGAATAAATCGGCCGCGATCTACCTTGGCAGCAATGCGCGTGGCACTCTGTTCCATGGCCGGTTGCATCCCGAGCAGAACAAGTCCTTCGGAACTCTCCTCGCCTGCCGCCAGTGCAAAGGTGCGCAGTCGATAGGCAAACTCAGTTGCGCCTGTTTCTTTTAACAGACTGGTAACCCGGCTGGAATCCGGCACCGTTTTTGAAAGTTTGGGATGATGAAAAAAGCCATCGGCATGCACCTGAATACTGCCGACAATCACCTGTTGCAGATTGCGCATCATGGTATTGTGGATGCCGTCGTTAAAACCCCAGAGAAAAATCAGCGAGGCCAGCCCCAGCGCAACCGCCGACACGGTAATCAGGCTGCGGCGGGCATTGCGTACAATATTGCGCCAGGCCAGCGACAGCATCAGCGCCCCTTGCTGCGTAAATTGGCGCGGCTGAATACCCGGTCTTTGATCAGCACATCAAAGCTGATCTCTTCGAGTATCATCACCGTGCGTTTGTCTGGCGTACCCACCGCCTGCATGATCCAGCGCGACGGAATATCGCGTCCGCCCATATGCTTCACCTGATCAAAAGCCAGATGGCGAATATGCTTGCCGTGCTCATCGTAATAATCTTCCGACAGCGGCATCGCATCATGCGTCAGGCGGCGGACAATCTTGCCCCATACCACCGGCGCATCCGGTTTCGGCACCGATTCCACCGTATAAACCCCATCCTGATCGGATAGCAATTGATGACTGTAATCTTTTACCACCGACTCCATCTTGACCAGATCGTCATTGGTGAAATCAGAGCCCATCCAGTTGGACAGCATCATCGACGGCGGAATACGAATATCACGTTCCAATTTAGGCAGATACATCCACAGATTACCGCCGTCCTTCAGCCATGTGGTATTTTTATCCTTACGCGGCGCAAGAATGCGAATAAAAAATCGTTTCTTGGTGCGATCATCCCATGCGTCGAGGCGCACTTCACGTTGCCAGTCGGCGGTTTCGATACGCATCGTATAACGGGCAATGCTGGTATCCGAGCGCAGTCGATTCTGTACTTTCAAGACAAGATCAGCGGCAGTGATAGCTGGCGAATTCACACCCTGTGCATAGCTTCCTGATGGCAGTCCGATCATCAGGAGCAACGAGAATACAAAGACATATCGTTTCATGAGTCGATAGTAGCGCTTCAAAACTCCGGCGTGAAGGTGGAAAAAAATCCCCCGGCAAATACTTGCTCGCCTTATTTGAAACTATCCGTGGCCTTGATGCCATGTTCCGCAAGTACTGATCTGACCATCCCTCGCCAGCTCTCGGCATCTGCCCCACCAAATCGCACATAGCCGCCGGAGAGAGCACCGGAGATGGATTTGCGCAGCCCGGCGGAAACTGGCATGCCGTTGCCGCAAGAATCACAGGTCAGACTTGCATGCTGCCAGCGCATTGCCTGTTCCACCTTTTCACCGCACTGCCAGCAATGCGACAAATCACCCAGCCAGCCGGATATATCCAGTAAATACCAAACCGCCGCCAGCAAGCCTTGCTGCTGCCCGCGTTCACCCAGCAGTTTCAGCGCTGCCTTGCTTTCTTCAAACCCGTGCGGGTCACCTTCCTGAAACAAGCGCGATGCAATGGCCAGCAATTCCAGCCCGTGCAACGAAAGTGCTGGCTCCAGCAGGCTGTTGCCGCGCTGGCAGTCAGTCAGCGTACCCATGCCGGTGCGTCCGGGTCGCCAGGTAATATGTAAATCATGCAAGGGTTCCAGCGTGGCACGAAACGCACTTTTCGGTCGTCTGGCGCCTCTAGCCATCACTGCAATTCGGCCATGCTGCGCAGTCAGAAAATGGCAAATCAGCGATGTATCGCTGTAGGAAATACGCCTGAGCAACAGCGCCTCATCGCGGATTTCAGCCATGAGAACCAAGCCATGACTTAATATCCTGATCAAGCACAAAAACCAGCAATTCTTTTGACTTTACTTTGCGTCCTTTTCGCCCTCTGCGATAAATGATTTTGATTTTAATTGAATCAGACACGTTGTTGTTTTTTCAGTGCCTTGTTTAACATGAAACAAACAACGCGTTTACATGGATTTTTACACTCTGTGGTAATGTTTCATACTGCGGGGTGGAAAAGTCCATGTGCGTCAGCTATCAGTTCCCAAACCGAGATCAATCAATTTGCCCGGATGATTGAACCAGTCTTCATCGACTTTCACCCAGATATTCAGGCGCACTTTGCAGCCGAGAATTTCCTCCAGCCCCAACCGTGCTTTAGTGCCGACCGCTTTCATGCCGCCACCGCCCTTGCCGATCAGCATCGGTTTATGGCGTTCGCTACCGACCAGAATCACCGCCTCAATTTCAATCGCATCATCGAATTCTTCAAAGCGCTCGATGTCCACGGCGGTCTGGAATGGAATTTCCTGATGCATGGATAAAAACACCTGTTCACGCACATATTCAGCCGCCAACTGACGCTGGCTTTGATCGGTGAACCAATCGGGATCATGCAAGGGTGCTTGCTCCGGTAAATGTTTAGCCAGCTCATTTAATAAACCATCGACCTGAGTGCCTTTTCGAGCCGATACCGGCACATAGGCCATGGCACCCGGATCGAGTTGCTGTAATTGCTGCAAACGCGGCAGCAATCTGGCCTTGTCGGCCCGATCCACTTTATTGAGCACATGAATACGCGGTTGCTTTAAACGGCCATCGGCAAAGCGCTCAATCAGCATTCGGGTCGGCCTGTCCAATGGTTTACTGGCATCCTGCATAATCGCCAGCACATCGGCTTCTTCCGCCGCTGCATAAGCCACGCGCACCATGTTTTTATTCAGTTGTTTGGAGCCTTTGTGTATACCCGGCGTATCGACAAAGATAATCTGGCGGTTGTCATCAGAATAAATGCCGAGAATCCGGTGCCGGGTGGTTTGCGGCTTGGGCGTTACAATCGCCACCTTGGCTCCGATAATATAATTCATCAGGGTGGATTTACCGACATTCGGCACGCCCAATAATGCGACTGTGCCGCACCGAAATAGTTTGTTATTCATGGATTCGTCACTCATGGTTTCAGTTTCCCATACGCCTGTTCAGCAGCAGCTGTTTCGGCCTGTTTTTTGCGCTCGCCATTGCCTGAACCCATCACCTCGCCTCTGACGCTGCAACTGGCCTCAAATCGCGGTGATGCTCCTGCGCCCCGATCTGTCAGTTCATAAACCGGCAATCCCCAGTCATTGGCCTGTGTCAGTTCCTGCAAACGGCTTTTGGCGTCGCGCGTATCAATCTCGCCGATATCCACCAGCATGGCCTGCCATGCGCACTTCACCACACGGCGTGCCGCTTCCCATCCACCATCCTCAAACACAGCGCCAATCACCGCCTCGACGGCATTGGCTGCGATGGATGGCGATTTGATACCGTCGCCCTTTTCCGTCCGCTCGCTTTCGCCAACACACAAATAGCCGGACAATTGCCATGATTTGGCGACTTCAAGCAAGCCTTGCTTGCGCACCACGACCGAACGCATGCGCGATAATTCGCCTTCCGGTTTATCGGGGTAAGCAGTGTGTAAATATTGTGAAATCACCAACCCCAGTACGGCATCACCCAGAAATTCGAGTCGTTCCATGTGCATGCCGGTAGCAGATAAATCAGCCGAGCGGTGGGTTAGAGCGCGATGCAACAGTTGTCGATCCGTGAAGGCATAGCCAATGCATGCTTCAAGCTGATCCAGGGTGTTATTGTGCATCAGGAAGGGTTATCAGCAGAGGATATCGCATAGGGTTTAAAGTTCAAATCAATACGCAACCTGTCACGCATCGCATCCAGACCGGTCAATGCATCCGGATCATAGGTGCCGTCTTTATCCACATTCTCAACCTTACCCAACGGCCACACAGACACGCTGTAGCTCGATGACACTTCCAGCATATCACCTGTCGCCTTGATCTGGAGTTCATCATAAAATTCTGCCGGTAAATCTTCCTTGTACAAATACTGCAAGCGGAACAAATCATCGAGCTTGGCCCGGGCAGCAGGTACGCCAGCTTTGGCCATGGATTCCGTCAGCAGTTCAAAACAATGCTGGGCTTTTGAATTGACATAATAGGCGTTTCCAATCAGCGAGCCATTGAGGATGAGAAAGCCGGCCAACGCAAGCCCGAACAGTAATTTAAACACAGAAAAACCGCGCTCGGAACTGTTCATCATTGTTCCGGCAACACACGGGGGAACTGGCCGCTTATTCAATCACGTGCCCGATGCGATCCCAGCGCGGCGCGCCTTTCACATGATCCCACGACCACCATACAATCGCTGCCCGACCAACCATATAAGCCTGCGGCACAAAACCCCAGAAACGTGAGTCCCTTGAATTGTTACGATTATCACCCATGGCGAAATACATGCCTTTCGGCACTGTCCATTCGCCATCGCGAATCGAATACTGTTTACGCAATACAAAATGCTTGATGCCGTTCAAATTTTCGACAAACAGACCGGACACATCCGCACCGCCATCCTGCATGAAATAGGTGCGCATGCCCTTCTGCTCCAGCGGCATCAGTTTTCCATTTACGGTTAATTTATTGTCGCGATAAACCACTTTATCGCCGGGAATTCCGACGATACGCTTGATATAATCCTTGCTCTTGTCTTCCGGAAACACGAACACGGCCACGTCGCCACGTTTGGCTTCTTTCGACAGCAACTGAATATCCGTCAACGGAATGCGGAAACCGTAGGGATAACGCAGCACGAACAGGTAATCGCCAATCTCCAGCGTCGGCACCATGCTGGATGATGGAATTTTAAACGGCGCTACAATAAAACTGCGGATCACAATGGCCAGCAGCGCAATCACAATCAGGCTCTCTAACCATTCCCGCCAGACCGGCTTTTTATTCTCTTTCATTTCCACTTTCCTTATCCATCAATTTTCTAAAAGCTTTGCCACTGATTCCACGAATTCACACTGATTTAAAACCCTTTAATCAGTTATCTTTTTCGTGTTCATTCGTGGCTGGTTCTTGCCTACTCGTTCAATTTCAGCACAGCCAGAAATGCTTCCTGCGGCACTTCGACGCTGCCGATGGACTTCATGCGTTTTTTACCCTTCTTCTGTTTCTCCAGCAATTTTCGTTTGCGGGTGATATCGCCGCCATAACATTTGGCCGTCACATTCTTGCGCACCGCTTTAATCGTTTCGCGAGCCAAGATACGGCCACCAATGGCCGCCTGCAAGGGTACATCGAATTGCTGACGCGGAATCAGCTGGCGCAGCTTCTTGACCAGTTCACGGCCGCGCGTTTCAGCAATTGAGCGATGCACAATCAGCGAGAGCGCATCAACAGGCTCGGCATGCACCAGCACATCGAGTTTCACCACATCGTCGGCGCAAAAGTCGGACAGTTCATAATCCATTGAGGCATAACCGCGCGACACCGATTTCAGGCGATCATAAAAATCAATCACCATCTCGGCCAGCGGCAGGCGATAGCTCAGCATTACCCTGCCCTGCCCGATGAATTTCATATCCTGTTGCATACCGCGCCGTTCCTGACACAGCTTCATCATGGCGCCGACAAACTCTTCCGGCGTAAACACATTGGCAATCACGGTCGGCTCTTCGACGCTTTCTATCGTCTGCGGTTCGGGAAACTCGCTTGGATTGGAGGTTTCAAACACATTCCCGTCAGTCTGGTGAATCTTGTAAATCACGCTCGGTGCGGTGGTAATCAAATCGAGATCATATTCCCGTTCCAGCCGTTCCTGCACAATTTCCATATGCAACATGCCGAGGAAACCGCAACGAAATCCCAAACCCAGCGCTGATGAATTTTCCGGTTCATAGGTGAAAGCCGGGTCATTCATGTTCAGTTTCTCGAGTGAATCACGTAAATCATTGTAGTCCGCCGAATCAACCGGGTATAAACCGGAGAACACCATCGGCTTGGGCTCCCGGTATCCAGGTAACGCCTCCGTGCAGCCGCCCTTCAGCGTGGTCACGGTATCGCCAACCTTCAAATCGGCCAGCGTCTTGATTCCACCTGTCAAATAACCCACAGAGCCAGATGCCAGTTCAGGCGCTGATAACGGAGCAGGCACAAAGCGGCCCACATCCATCACTTCGTAACTGGCAGCTGTCGGCATCGACATCAGGCGAAATCTATCACCCTTTTTCAGAACGCCATCGACAATACGTACCAGCGCCATCGCCCCCACATAGGCGTCGAACCACGAATCCACCACCAGCGCCCGCAAGGGTTTGTCATCATTATTTTCCGGTGCGGGCACATGTTCGACAATGGCTTCCAGCACGTCATCAATACCCACGCCGGTCTTGGCCGATACCGGAATCGCATACGAGGCATCCAGCCCGATCACTTCCTCAATCTGGCGTTTGGCTTCCTCGATATCGGCGCTGGGCAGATCGATTTTGTTGATCACCGGAATAATTTCGAGATCATTATCCATGGCCAGGTAGACATTGGCCAGCGTCTGCGCTTCCACGCCCTGGGCCGCATCGACTATCAGCAGCGCCCCCTCGCAGGCCTGTAATGAACGCGATACTTCATAGGTGAAATCCACATGGCCAGGCGTGTCGATCAGGTTGAGTTGATAAGTTTCACCATTCTTGGCGGTATACGTCAGCGTTGCGGTTTGCGATTTGATGGTGATGCCGCGTTCCTGCTCCAGTTCCATCGAATCGAGCACCTGATTGGTTTTCATCTCACGCTCGGACAATGCACCGGTCACTTCGATCAAACGATCGGCCAGCGTGGACTTGCCATGATCGATATGGGCAATAATAGAAAAATTGCGGATGTGGGATTGATTCATCTTACTCATTGGCGCGGCAGTGTAAC